>CAZLHW010000256.1:0-6243 GCA_964559085.1 uncultured Acidobacteriota bacterium
GCGATTGCCGAAGAGGCTTCCCGTCTGGGCGCCGTGCGGCCAGGACACGCCGGCCGAGTCTTCATCGAAACCGTCTCCCACAATGTCTGGAGTGCAATTTCCGTAGAGCCCGCAGAAGTTGGCCGGGTTGGTCGTGTTAATAGCGGCCGTTCCGGTGGAGAGGTTCAGTGGAGCACCGCTTTGAACTGTGGTGATCCAGCCTGCCTGCCAACCGCCGATGATCCTTGCCAAAGCCCCATGCGTGTTTGTTCCTACCAGCCGGTTCGGGCCGAACGGCAAATCAAACGTACCGTAAGTCACCCAGTTGTGCGGCCGGTCCGAATCCAGTAAAACGTAGCCTGTTCTCAGATTCCGGGGATCGGGGGCAAGACCGCCGCTGTTCCCCAGATTCTTCGACCATGTATAGGTCGACTGTAAAGATATGCCATGTATAGGCCTGAGTGTAACCTGAGCTTGGAAAGAGTGATAATTCGAGTAGCCCTGGTTTTCATACAGAGTAGCGCTGTTGAACTGCGGACTCGCCTTGATGAAGTTGACGGGAAATCCGTTGTCTTCTATATATTTCCCCTTCGGATCGCCGGGGATTGACGATCGTGTGAGGACATTCAGCGCGTTGGCCAGACCCTGATAATTTCCCATAGCCAGCATCTGGTTCAGATTGGAAAGCCCCCCGGGCGCAAACAACGGCAGGTTGAAAGTCGGGAAGGCTGCGGCCCGCAATGCCGCACCTCCTTTGCAGTCAACGCCATTGACGGTACAACCCCATGGAGTAAGGGACACTCCATTGAGCAGCTGATCCAGCAAAACAGGATCCTGTCCCGCCCTGGCGGCGTTGAAAGCCTCCAGCAATCCATTGGTGAGGAAGTTGGCCGTATTAATGTCCTTCGAACTGAAGTTGTGCCGGGTCAGCGTCCCAATATAACGCAAATCCACTGAAAGGTTTGAGGTCACATTCCGGGTGACTGCGAAGGTGAGGTTCTGAACATACGGATATTTGTAGTCCGGCGCAAAAGCACTGACGGATTGCTGCCGATCGTAAAGATCAAACGCCGTAAGTCCGGGGACAACGGTGGGCGGAACAGGGACGCCATTTGCGAATATCGGATTCGTCTTGAGATCCTTAATCCCGAAGTAATCATTTTCGGCCCAAGTGCCGCCGTTGTTCCAGATGTTGATATTGAAGAAGCCGGGACTCTGTCCTGCAGCGCCCTGAATCGAGCTGAAATTGCCCGCCATCGAGATATAGCTGAGCTGATACCCTCCTCGAATGGTTGTCTTGCCCTTTCCGAACCAAGGAAGTTCGTAAGCGAATCCGACCGCCGGACCAATGTTCGTCCAAGTCTTCGGATAGAGGCTTTCGCCGGAATGCTGTCCATCCGGACCGATGGATCTCAATGATACCAGGCTTCCTGGAGCGGTATCTCCTCTGCGGATGGGCGAGAACCAATGGTTATAACCGCCGCTGGGCCCGAATATGGCGCCGCCTCCGCCTTGCAGACCCACAGTCATTCCACCCCCGAGATACGGCACACCATAATAATCCCAGCGCACACCAAGGTTGAGGGTCAGGTCCGGACGGATTTTCCAGTCATCTTTAATAAAGAGAGAAAACTCCCTCATGATGGTATCCCGAACCATGTGAGGTTCCCGGATCGGATCATTCCAAGTGGTGGCATCTATGGTATTGACATAGCGTGCCTGCTTAATCTGGCCCAAAGAGCCTGACAGAAAGATCAGCAGGTCTCTAATCGCCCGTTTGTTCCCGGAACCGGCATCGGAGCCGGCAAGGCTGTTTGCACCCCATGCTTCGGGCACATTTGAAAAGGTCTGCGGCGTAAGAGGCAATTCTCCCCCCTGGTACTCAGGGAAACTGTCTGCCCATTGAAACGACGCATTCATAAGCCAGGCGGATTTGCTCTTGGAGGAATTGCGGCGGATCTCTCCGCCGAAGCGCAGCGAATGCGCGCCCTTCACCCAGGTCACCGTGTCCCCCCAGGAGTACCTGGGGCTGCTGTCGATCAGGTCGCCGATGGCCCAGCCTCCGCGGGTTCCATAAGGAGTGCTCGCGGTGGCGCCGGGGCCGTCCGTTCTAAAGGATCCGGTTAATCCCGAGCCCGGCTCTACAACCCCCACCTCACCGTTGTACAGGGTGCCGAATTGCGCGAGGTATTTTTTCGGCTCGTCGCCATTGGAAGGCCTGGTGGCCGGGGTCAAAACGTTGCTGCCTGTTCGGGACATCCCGAACTTGAATTCATTTAGAATATTGGAACTGATGTTGGACAGGAAATTGACCGTAAGAACTTGCGGTTGCCGATTCCCTCCGCCCGACCAGGAATTTTTCGGCCATGTCCGCAGGGTGTCATCCGCATGGTCTTTTTCAAACATCCAGGAACCGTTGATTCTGTGCTTGGCGCTGAAATTGTGATCGATCCGGACGTTGATCTGCTTGCGATAGGTGTCCTCACCAACGCCGTATAAGTTATCGGCGCCTTCCGCGGTGCGGGTCCAGCGGAAGCCTGCGGTATTCAAGCCGTCTCCGATATCATAGTTGTTTGCCGCGGGGAGCTTTTGCAGAAAGTCCTCGATAAATCCGGACGGATCCACTCCAGGGCGAACCGGATCCCAAGTACCCGAAACCTGTGCATTGGAGCAGTCGGCGTTCAGTGTGCTCGGATTCAGAAGCGTTCCAAATACGCTTACATGGCGCAACTCGCCTGTATAGGCCGTGGTTCCCCACGCATTCGGTTCCCACTGCGGCCGGACAGGATTCCCCTGGCTGTCGACGGTGGCGATTACGGGATTGGCACCGCCGGCAGCCGAAGAGGCGGCCGCATAAAGAGCGTTGCCGTTGTTCCAGCGATCCCAGAAGCGAAAGATTCCCTTGCGGGCACAGGGCGTCAGAGACATTGCATTATAAGGTTCACGTCGCTTGGCAACCTGGCCGTTAAAAAGCGCAAAGAAGAAGGTCTTGTTTTTGATGATCGGCCCGCCGACGCTGATTGTATATTCCTGCAGGTTTCTCCATGGAGCCACGGCGCCGAGGCGATTGTTGTCCCATGTATTGGGGTCCCGCGCCGTATTCTGGCCATTCCACACAGCCTTGCCATGATACTGATTGCCGCCGGATTTTGTCGATATCTGCACCTGCGCATTGCCGCGGCCCACTTCAGCATCGACCGGCGCCAGCACCATGCGGAATTCTCCCACAAGGTCGGGATTGACGCGCGTAGGCGTATTGATGCCGGTTGGGAAACGCACATCGTTCACCGTAACGCCATCCATCTGTACATTAACGGCTGAAGCACTGACCCCGGCGAAGGTTGTGTTGTTGGCACCGAAAATCGGGTCATCCGACACAATCACGCCGGACATGACTTTGATCAGATCCAGCGCGTTCCTGTTGACCAGCGGAAGCTCTTTCACGGTTTCCTCTGGAAGCACATCGCCGACTGTCGAACTCGATTCCAGGAGCAGCACCTCTCCTGAAGTCGTAACTTCGACGCTGGTCGCGACCCCGCCTATTTCCAGTTGGAAATTCAATCGTGCCTGTTGCCCCGCTGAAAGAGGCACTTTTGTATACGTCTTGGGTTGAAAGCCTTTCTGTTCAGCTTTCACCGTGTAGTCGCCAAACAACAATCTTGGAAAGCTGTACACGCCCGCTGTGTTGGTAGTTGTTTTTGAAACAACACCCGTGCCTGCGTTGGTCGCCGTAACCGTTGCTCCGGGAATCAGTGCGCCCGAAGACTCTGTCACGGTGCCGCCCAGAGAGGCATCCTGACAGAAAGCAGGCGTTGCCAGGAAAAACCCCATCAGCGTAGCCGCCAATACGAATAGCCTTCTCATAGAATCCCCCGCTTTTTTATGGTGTATTCTTTAGCCCACTGAAACGTGACAATATTCTGCTGAAACAAGCACGTACGCTTATATCGAGGAACTCGGATTACACGCTCGGTTTATGGTCGGGGTGGTGGCCGCTTCGAAGAACGGGGGGTCGATAACGAGCGCTAGAATCGGGGACCCGGACCATCCGCCCTAGCCATACCCATCCAGCTGCAACCTTCTGCCTGCATCGGCGAAAAGATAAATCATTGATCGCCGATTCTGTTTTTCAGACCCGTATACTTAGATTTCAGGATTGAAGCTTTTCCCTTTTTTTTCGGATCGTTCAGCTGCGCATGAACGGATCCAATTTGAGACCATCCTATATCCAAATCCAAAGTATTGTCAATTCACCCTTATTCCAATATTTCACCGCGCCTTCTGCGCGGTTGACTTGAACACTTCATGCCTTTAACGTAACTAAGAGATTGGCACCGGAGGGTTCTGATGAAAAGATTCGCTTACTTTATGGTCGCGGCTTTCGTATTGGCAAGCATGCAAAGGGCTATTCCGGTTATGGCCGACTACAAACAGGCTGTCGCTTTCTATAACCAGAAGCGATTCGACAAAGCAATCCAGGAGCTGAAAGCAGATCTGGATCGGAATCCCGACTGGGAATTCGGGCACCGGCTTCTTGGACTCTGTTATCTCGGCCTGAATAATAATGCTCTCGCGGTATCCGCCCTTTCCCGTGCCGTGCAGCTTAAGTCCACCGCATTTTCAACCTATTTCGGTCTCGGGCAAGCTTATTTCAACATGCAGAAGTACGACAGCTGCATTACAGCTCTCAACGAGGGGGAACCGTTCGCGGCCAAGGAAAAGGATTCGGTCAGAGAGAAAGGAAGACTCTATAAACTGCGCGGGGCTGCTTATTATCGAATGAAGAAATTCGGCGACGCGGCGAACGATTTAACGAACGCCCTTCGCGTGGATCAATCGGACTGGGCGGATTTTTCCATGCTCGGCATCTGCTACTTTAATCTGAATCGCTTGGATGAAGCGATTCCGGCTTTGGAGAAGGCTCTTTCCATGAAACCCGGCCAATCCGAAACCCTGGACGTCCTTGGCAAGGCATACCTGAAAAAGGGAACCGCCGCTTTAGCGGAAAAACAATACGCGGCGGCGGTACTAGCCTTGCTCAAGGCCAGAGAGCATGCTCCCCAAAATGGATATACGTACTACAACCTTGGCGAAGCGTATCTATTCCAGAAAAAATATCCGGATGCCGAAAAAGCCTATCTGCAGGCAGCGGATTTGATGCCGAAGAACCTGGACGTTTTTTATCGCCTGGGTTTTGTCTATGAAAAGCAGAAGAAATGGGATTTGGCTTTAAATGCTTATAAAAAGGCCGGCGAAATAAACCCTTCAAAAGAGGTGAAGGACGCCATCGCCCGCGTGAATGAAAACAAGAAAAGCAAATAAACGGCTGAAAAATACGACAGCGACTACGGACCGGCTACCGTATAGTTCCCAGCCCACTTCCGGAGATTGCCGGATTCGTCGATAGCAGAAACCTGGTATCTGTAGGTTCCGGGGGCACAATCCTCTTCGACCGGAATCGTCACGACAAAGGCTCCATCCTTTTCGCTATCCGCTTGTGACTGCAGAATGCTTTGTGTCCGTTCATCCTCAAGAAAAACGCCTTCAGGGAGGAGGTTGCCGAACAGGTCTTTAAAATAGAACCGCACCTGCAGCGCGCTTCCAGGCCGGCCGGCTTCCGGCGCCAAGGCGGTGCGAAGAAGCTCCGGGGCTTCTCCCTCAGCGATAGTGATTTCATCATTGATGCGATATTGCCGGACTTTCTGGATCCATATTTTTTCAAGCTCCGCGATCGGCGCTTTAAAAGTCGTTTCCAGGCTCTTCGTCAAGCTGGATTTTGCGAGAGCTTCAAAGAGCTTTATGGGGCGCTCCCGATCCTGAAGCTCGCGAAAGGTGGTCAAAAAGGTAATTCCCGGGGATGCGTTTCGGAAGCATCTCTTTCCTGCAGAAAACTTTGTCCACTCGCGTTGCGTCTTCAGGGACAGCAGTTGCATGCCATCCAGAAATTTGGCGACAGCCCAGGCCGCCTCCAGTTTTCGAGAGCTGTGATTGAACTCATGAATGAGGATTTCACTCATGCCTTCAAATAAGAACTCCGTATCCTCGCGATGGGCCCCTTGAGAAAGCTCATTCAGTCCGAAGCGGGCGATTTCGCGGCCCACATGATGCAGCAGCAGCGCATGGAGGTCTGATGCGGGATCCGGGCGATTCATGCCCACGATGATGGTAGCCTCCTGACGGTTGTAGCTGCTTGTCGGCTGGTTCCAGTCGACAATGATGGCCATCTTGCGGGGCAGGCTGTTTTTCGTCGGTCTTTTGAGAAAC
>CAZLHW010000257.1:0-6209 GCA_964559085.1 uncultured Acidobacteriota bacterium
CTCCGCGATGCACGAATCTTCGCCCTTCTGTACGCCGGTGCGGTTCTTGTCGCCGGAGCTTTTTCGCTGGCTTTCACGGATTATGGAAGCCTGAACCTGCAACTGCAGCAGACCCTTGCACTCCTGTACCTGGGTGTCGTTGCGTCCGGCATCTGCTTTTTTCTTTGGAACAGGGGTACCCGCAGAGTCAATGAGGGCGTTCTCGCAGTCATGAATAATCTGAAAATACCCATCGGCGTGATTGCAAGCCTTTTGCTGCTCCGGGAAACCGCCGACTACGCACGCCTTTTCATCGGGTGCATCCTGTTTGGGGGCGCGTTGTGGATAAACCACCGGCATTCTTAGCGCCCTCGAGTCTTTGAGGCTTGGAGCCAATAAATATGCGATAATCGGAATCAACTGGAGAACAGATCCGCCATGACTATCAAAAAGAAGAATGAGACATCACGAAGGGAATTTGTTCAGGGGATCACAGGCGCCGCTTTTGCCGGCGCATTGGCTGCCGTACCCTGTCTTGGAAAAGCATTGCCTTTTTCCGGCCAAAATGCCGAAGCGGCGGCAGCCGGCGGCGAACGTCTGGTTGCCCCCTGCGGCCTGTATTGCGGCGCTTGTCCGATGTACCTCGCCTCGCAGGAAAAGGACGACCAGAAGCTCAAGGACATGATGCGGCAGTTTGGGAGCGGAAAGATGCAATTCAAGCAGGAAGATCTGTTGTGCGATGGCTGCATCGGCGGCGGGCGCGTGGCGGTCTTCTGCCGCAAGTGCGCAATGCGGTCGTGTGCCGACGAGAAGGCCGATGTGACACGATGCTCCGACTGCTCGGAATTCCCGTGTTCCAAAATCACCAATTTCAATAATGACGGCATGCTCCATCACTCCGAGGTCCTGGCGAACGTTCGCCAGATCCGGCAGCGGGGAATCAAGGAATGGACGCGGTTTGAAGAGGATCGCTGGAGCTGCCCGAAGTGCAGGAATAAGATTTCGTGGTATGACAAGGCCTGCTCAAAATGCGGCGCCGCCCGATCGGAGCGCCTGTTTCCTCTGAAGCAGGTCTGAATGAACCGGCAGTAGGAGCATTGAACTCTGTTGATGGAGATTGGCGCCATGCGCACGCGATGCCTTGTTTTGTTTTTGCTGGTCACACTCCTTTCTCTGACGGGAAGCGCATGGACGCAGACGACGGCGCTTCCGGAAACAAGACCTGAATTCGTCGGTTGCTCCGCGGAGCGTCGGAAGCGCCTCGACGAGGGACTGCAGTCCCTCGTCGATAATAAGCAGCTTGCCGGCATCGTAATCATGGCCGCGCGGCATGGCCGGATTATGTATAGCAAGACCTTTGGCGTGCAGGACATGGCGACCGCCAAACCGATGCAGAAAGACACCATTTTTCGCATCTACTCGATGACGAAACCCATCACAGGCGCGGCCATGATGATTCTTTACGAGGAAGGGAAATGGAAACCCGGCGATCCGATATCCAAATACATTCCGGAGTTTGCGAACCTGAAAGTGTATGCGGGACAGAATGCCGACGGCACGCCGCGGCTTGAGGCTCCGGCACACGCGCCGACAATGGGCGAACTCCTGTCCCATACGGCGGGCTTTACTTACGGCGTGTTCGGCGATACGCCGGTGGATAAGATGTATAGGGAATCCAACCCGCTGCAGGCTCCGTCTCTGGCTGCTTTCATCAAAAAACTGGCCGAGCTTCCGCTGGTCTATCAGCCCGGCGAGGCTTGGATTTACAGCGTGGCGGTTGATGTGCAGGGCTATCTCGTGGAAAAGCTCTCGGGGAAACCGTTTCCGGAGTTTCTTCAGGAACGCATCTTCAATCCCCTGAACATGAAGGATACGGCCTTCTTTGTTCCGGGGCACAAGATGGATCGGCTGGCAACGGTTTATACCGCAGACGAAAAAAGCCTGGCGCTGGTGGCGATGCCGCACGCTGAGAATGTGAACAAGGAACCCGGGCTTCCGTCCGGCGGCGGCGGATTGTATTCGACCGCTGCGGATTATGTGCGCTTCGCCCAGATGCTGCTCAACGGAGGTCAGCTTGGAGGAGTGCGCATTCTATCGCCGAGTACGGTGCAGCTTATGAGCAGCAATCATCTGCCCGACCGGCTCATGACGGGCAAGTATGGAATCGGCCTTTACACCATGCGGCCGGGACTCGGCTTCGGCTATAACTTCGCGGTGTTTGAGGATCCGATCCGAATCGGCAGCACTGCAGGCAGGGGCACGTTCCTGTGGGATGGTGCCGCCGGCACCTGGTTCTGGATTGACCCGACAAATGATCTGGTTTTTGTCGGCATGGTTCAACGCATGATGACGGCGCCCGGAGCTCCCAATCTGGAAGATCTATCCCGCGCACTTCTGTATCAGGCGCTCGTCGATCCGAGAAAGTAGACGGGATTGCTCTGCCGTCGCTATCGGGATCGCAATCGCAGGCGGCTTTTTGTTTTCAATCGATGCAACCAACCGCCGAAATCCGGTCCCGATTGCGACAAGGAGAATGGGAGATTTACCGAAAGGCAATCCCGCCGGAGCCGGGTTGCAGCTTCCACTTCCGCAGAACCTGCAATAGTCCGCGTTTGATCGAACCCTCCTCCATCGGATGAAAAGGATCCCGGCGCGATACAGCCCGAAAGAGCAAGCAGCGCAATCACGGCAATCCTGAACGGCCCGGATATTCTACCGGCGGGCCCTCCCGGAGCCGTTCCCGATAATTGTCCCGGAATAACGGTTCACTAATTTTCGATCTTTCTGCGAAATGCGGCAGCTGATGGGGAACCTTTTCCGGAAAAAACACGTTTACTCTTTTCGAAGGATCTGATATTAATGTGATATCACAATGATAACATTTTGAGGTTAAAAATCATGACTACCGAACAGGCTTCACCGAATAAAGAAAAGTCCGTAACTGTTTTCAACGGATGGGTAATGCTGGTGCTGTTGATCGGGCTTCTGTTGGGGAACATCGCTTTCTTTATAGCAACCGCCGCGGGACTGGAGCGGGGCGAAGCGCCGCCGTTGGCGTTCTTCGGCTCCATTCTGCTGTTTCCAGTGCTCATTATTCTGACTACGGGCTTCTTTACACTTCAGCCGAATGAAGCTCGTGTCCTGGTGCTTTTCGGCAAATATTGCGGCACGGTTCGCGACAGCGGCTTTCACTGGGCAAATCCGTTCTACTCCAACGGGCCCGGCGGCAAAGCGGCCGGGCATCTTGCGGCTGCGATCAGCAAGCTGGAGGCCGCCAAGGCCGGGACGCAGCCCAAGAGAACTCTGTCACGCAACAAGATTTCGCTGCGCGCCCGGACGATTAACGGTGAGAAGTTGAAGGTGAATGACAAGCGGGGCAATCCGATTGAAATCGCTGCGGTCGTCATTTGGCGGGTGCAGGATACGGCCAAGGCCGTCTTCGATGTGGACGACTACGAGGTATATGTGCAGACGCAGAGCGAATCCGCGCTAAGGCATCTCGCCAGCCAGTATTCCTATGATCATGGTGAGGAGAACGAGCTCACTCTCCGAAGCAATGCCGCGGAAGTCTCTGCCGACCTGAAAGTTGAGTTGGAGGAAAGACTGAGCCGGGCCGGAGTTGTCGTGGAGGAAGCGAGGCTCACGCATCTGGCGTATGCGCCGGAAATCGCCCAGGCGATGCTGCGCCGGCAGCAGGCGGAAGCCGTCATTGCGGCGCGCCATAAGATTGTGCATGGAGCCGTCAGCATGGTGGACATGGCGCTCAGGGATCTGGCGGAGAAGCATGTGGTTCAGCTGGATGACGAACGAAAGGCCGCCATGGTCAGCAATCTGATGGTGGTTCTCTGCGGTGAATCCGAAGTGCATCCCGTATTAAATACCGGCACGCTTTACACCTAATCCGGATGCAGCGTGATGGATAACAGGAAATCATTTCTTCTCAGGATCGATCCGGAGCTTTGGGCGGATCTGGAGAGTTGGGCGGCTTCCGAACTGCGCAGCATAAACGGGCAGATTGAGTATCTGCTCCGCCAGGCGGTTCTCAAGCGCAAGGGTTCTTCAGCGCGAAAAGGGTCCGGGGAGTCCGGCGATCCGGAACCAAGGAAAAAGCAGCAGGATGATTTTGCCAAACAGAAATAGGCCGGTCCGCCCGGAAATGGGGCTATACTATAGCCGCTATTTCCGAGGCGGACACTATGAAGCGTATTCCGATTCATCCCCAAAATCCTCAGATCCGAAATCTGAAGGCGGCCACAGAAATTCTGCATAATGGCGGTCTAATCATTTATCCGACCGATTCTGTCTATGGGCTGGGCTGCGATCTGCTGAACAAAAATGCCGTTGAAAAAATTTACCGGATCAAAGGCAATGATAAGCGCAAGGTGCTTAGCTTTATCTGCAGCGACCTGAAGGGCATTTCCGAGTATGCCTATGTTTCGAATGCCGCCTACAAAGTCATGCGCCACCTGCTCCCGGGTCCATACACCTTCATTCTGAATGCCACGAAGCAGGTACCCAAAATCCTGCTCGAAAAGCGGAAGACCGTTGGAATCCGCGTGCCGGACAACGCCGTCTGCCAAGGTCTTCTCTCCGAATTTGGAAGGCCCATCATCAGCACAAGCGCCTGCCTGGCCGGCCAGGATTTTTTAAATGATCCGGATCAGATCGAATCCACCTTCGAGAAGCTGGCGGATCTTTTCCTGGATGCAGGTCCCGGCGGGCTGGAGCCTTCGACCGTCATCGACTTCACCCAGGATGCGCCTGTTGTGGTCCGGCAGGGCAAAGGCAAGCTGGAATAGGCGGTGCGGCCGCAATCGGGCCGGCCCCTTCTTCCCTCCGGCGAATTACAATTATGAAAAAACTGATTTTGCTTTTTGTTTTATTTCTCTTTGCGGGACAGGACTGTTCTGTCTTTGCTTTGGATGCGAGCGGCGCCGGCCCCGAAACCCGGCGGTATCCGTGGATGAACTTCGGTTACGATCAGAGGTTCCGCCATGAAAACTGGAACAATATTCAGGACCAGAACAGCCGAATGCAGGATGAGAAAAGCTGGCACACTTTCCGGCAGCGTTTCTGGTTCAAGGCGCAACTGGGCACTCCGAATATTGAACTTTACATCCGGATGTTGAACCAGTTTACGAAAACGACGACGCCCTCGGTACCGCTGAACTGGGATGAAGTGATTTTCGATAATCTGTATCTGAATTTTAAAAAGACGGGGATTCCGGGCGTTTCGCTAAAAATCGGACGCCAGGACATGATGTTTGGCGAGGGATTTATCCTCATGGACGGCAGCGCTTCCGAGGGTCCCCGCACTTCGTACTTCAATGCGATAGACGTTGCCTATGCGCGCAAAAAATCCCGGCTGGACATTATCGGGATTCTCGACCCCCGGCGCGACCGGTTTTTCCCCATCCTTCACAAACAACCCAAAAACCTGAACGAATGGGATGAGCAGGCTGCGGGCGCCTATTACACCGATGAGAATCTCAAGCATACGAAATTCGAGGTCTATTACTTTTTAAAAAAAGAGATCCATGATTTCCGGGATCCGGCTCACCGCCAATTTCAGCCCGACCGCCATGTGAATACTATTGGCGGACGCGTCGTGCGCCAGTTCCGCCAGGGATTCACGGCGACGGGCGAATTTGCATTTCAAAGAGGCGCGCAGCATCCCGGCACCGCGATCCGGGGATGGGGCGGATACGGCTATCTGAAAAAGGAGTTCCAGACCCAATACCATCCGTACGTTGTCGGCGGCTATCTGGCGCTCTCCGGCGATGACCCGGCAACCGACGCCGTCGAAAGCTGGGATCCGCTCTTCAAGCGTTGGCCGAAATGGAGTGGGATGTATCCGTGGAGCCTGGTTCCGGAGAAGGGCATTTCCTACTGGACGAATATGCGCTTGATTCAGGCCGCGGCCGGCGTCACGCCCAGGACGCCCTTAACCCTCAAACTGCTTCTCTATTTGAATGACGCGTTTCATCCGCACTGGAAGGGTGATCCGGCCATTTTCGGCAAAGGAACGCGGCGCGGGCTGATGCCGGAGGCAATTGCATCGTATCAATTCGGGAATGCCGTGGTCGGGGAATTCCGCTACGAGATTCTTAAGCCCGGAGATTTCTATGTCGGGAATGCCGCCGGTCATTTTTTCCGGTTTGAAATCAATTATTCCTGGAAACACGCCTCTCAAAAATAGCCGACCTTGCGGGTGTTCAGACGCGCTCCAG
>CAZLHW010000258.1:0-6207 GCA_964559085.1 uncultured Acidobacteriota bacterium
TCAGGATATCGACCGTCCGCTGATTCGGGATGTGTGCGAGAACCAGGGGAATCTGTCTGCGGACCTCGACATCCTCGAAGGGATCGGAGAAGATGTCCCCAAGCGTCCCAACAATGCGTTCCCCAAACTCCTGCAGCGCGACTCTTGCGGCGCTCGAGGATTCGCGGGACGCCAGGAGCCGCACCAGAACCGGAACCAGTTCGCGATGCCCTGCGCGTCCCGCAGACAGGATGGCTTTTTTTCGCACCGCCCGGTTGGAATGCGCCATCAGGCGCATATGCAAGCCGACGGCTGCGGGATGGTGGATAGCCGCCAGGGCTGAGGCGACATGCGCCCAATCCTCCGAATCCTCTTCGAGCGATCCTATCGCGGTACGAAGATAGTCTCTGGCTTTCTGAGTATCCTGCACAGGAGTGGATTGCAGAAGATAGGTCGCCGCCGCAAGACGCAAATGGATATCCGGCGACTCCATGTTTTCATTTGGAGCCGCCAGCAGGCCCGAGACCCTGGTCAGCCCGTAACTTCGCGACATGATTTTCGCCTTCAGGGCTGAATCGTTTTCTTTAGCCAGAGCGTCCTGAAGCTCCATTTCCGTCAGCGGGACGATATCGAGCGCTTTGGATCGGACGGCGCGCGAACGATGGCGGACCAGGTCTGTCGACAGGAGATCCCGGCGCCCGATCGCAATTGCCAGTTCGATGGCATACAGCACGACCTCTTCGTTCGCATCCTTCAGCATCGATCGGATCTTATCTGCGGAGTCCTCATCGAGGAACGCTGCGCGCAACGCGTGCTCCGGTACAATCCGGCGTTCGGAGAGATTGGCCCGGAGCGAGGAAACGTGTTCTCTGCGAATTTGTAATGCCAGCCAGAGCCAGACGCCCAGGAGCATCACATTGAACAGCCCTGTGCCGCGACTGCCAAGATCCAGCACGCGCGTCAGGAAGAGAAGAATAAATCCCCCAAGGCCGTCGGCCAGGCGCTGAATCACCATATCGATGGTCGCCTTGATTTCCGCGCGAACTTCATTGGGGATCGGCACAAACAGCAGCTCGATGGTGGATTTGTCGATGGAGTACCGAAGCGCGCCGTCGCTCCCTTTCAGAAGGAGGCCCGCCCAGAGTCGCATCGGAAAAGCCAGAAGGATGACGGTTCCCGATAGAAGAGCGGCCGGCAAAATAAGCAGCGTGAGGCGGACTCCGTATTTATCGACAATCCATCGGCCGGCGGCTATCTGTAGCAGAAAGGAAAGGAATCCCAGCCAGGCATAGAACGAACCGAAAAAGCCCGTGCGCGCATCCCCCGACGGGATCGAATTCTGCACTACCACCTTGAACTGAAAATCCACCAGAAGGGTTACAACGGCGGAAAGTGCGCATAATGCCACGATCAGGCGCAGATACCGCGAGCGATGGATGGTCTGCACAACCTCCAGAAGACCGCGCTCTCCCTTGACGGAATCAACGGCCGACTGCGCCCTCTGGCATACGCGGCAATTGCGGCAGAAAAGCCTGGACAGTTTCTGCACGATCACGATACAGCAGGCTGGAAAGAGCAGAAGAACAAGGATGAGATTTTCCGTTCCCGCCAGGCGGACCGCGAGAGCCGCGATCAGGCCCCCCAAGAAGCTGCCGAGTATGCCGCCGCTGCCGAGCAGCGGAAACAGCCGCCGCGCCTGCCTTGTATCCAGTATCATTCCCGCGACAGTCCAGACCTGGGCGGTGATGATGACGCCGAATAGGCTGCTCCAGACATAGAAAACGGCTGGGAGCAGGTCCCAGCGCCGCGGCATCACGCTCCAGAAGACGAGGATGTTGAGGATGAAAAAAAGGAGCGTGCCGGATATCAGAGCGGACTGATTGAGATGCGAAGCCAGCTTGACGTAAAAAGACACCACAATGCCTGTTACCACGGCGACCGCGATGTACGCATACGGCAGATCCATCGCGCCATAATGATTCAGAAATAGGGAGTCCCTTATGGCGCGTGCGATGGTGAAAGACGCCAGGGCCAGCGTTAGATAGAGAAAGAGGAGGAAAATCGGCCGTTCTTCTCCCGGCTCGATATTTAAAAAGCGCCGGAGGCGTTCCATAAAGCTCCGCGATTTTGCAAAATCCGCATGCCTGGTCGGGTTTGCAGTTTTTGCAAAGCCTTTTCCAAAAGAAGTTTCATCATATCTATGATAGCAAATGCCGTCGGGCGCCTCATCATCTCCCGTGCGCACGGCGCCGTCTGCGATGCCCATCGTGCCGCCCGGGGAGGCTGCGAGGTTGGGTCCGGCGGGACCGAACGGGCCCCCATATTTTCTCTGGCTGCGCTGGGGGGGCTCTTTACATGGGTTTTGAAATCATGGCCTCGGCTTATCGCGCAAACTGCTCCGGTCAGAGGGATTGAGCCAAACGCCGGAACTGACTTTTGCAACAGGATTGAAAAAAGCCCGGGATGGAAGCGGAGCGCGCCTTTAGTCTCGGGCTCTGGGAGGAATCAGCCTTAAAGCGCAGGATCCCGGCGGGAATCTGCGCCGCATGCAGTTCGGGTTATAGGAGATGTTCGCTCCTGTTGATTACGTCGTCCTGAATATCCGGAGACAGCTGTGTGAAATAGGCGCTGAAGCCGCCGATGCGCACGATCAGATCCCGGTGATTTTCAGGATGGATCTTGGCATCCTTCAATTCATTCGTATCGACCATATTGTACTGAATGTGTGAGCCGCCGTTTGCCATGAAGGCGTTGGTGTAGGCAACAAGCTTGTCGACGCTTTCATCGCTCCGGATCATCGCGGAGGAAAACTTCTGATTGAGCACCGAAGCATGCGACTCTTTGAATCCCGCATTGAGAGCGGAGCGAAGCACGGCCGTCGGTCCCTTCTTGTCGGCTCCTCTCATTGGGGAGATTGAGCCGTCGTTGAGCGGTTCGAACGCCTTTCTGCCGTTAGGCAGAGCCCCTACCCCCAGTCCGCCGAAATAGTGCCATGCAAGACCTTCTCTCGCGACAATGTAATTGCGGAACGGCGAGTTGTCGTAACTGCGGATTATTTTATAGGAATCGGCGCTGAGCTTGCCGGCGAGCTGATCGACCTCGATGATGTCGTTGCCGAATTTTGGCTGCGCCAGGCACATCTGCCGGATCTCCTCGCCGCGCTTCCCTTCAAAATTGGCATCCAGCGCATCGAGGAGTTCCCGCATGGTCAGTTTCTTTTCGTCAAAGACGAGTTTCTTTACCGCCATAAGAGAGTCGGCGACATCAATGATGGCGCGGTCGGAGATGCCGAACATGGAGCATTCGGGATCCGGGATCAATAGATCCTGACCCAAATCCATGCACCGCTGAATGCCCACCGTCGACAGGAAGGGGAGCCGCATGTGTTTGGGTTGCTCGTTGCGGGCGATGGCGGCAAGCCAGAAAGAGCGGTGTGTGATGAATTTGTGCTGTTTCATCAGGGCGTCGTACAATTCGTCGAAGCTTTTAAACTCTGTTGGATCGCCCGTTTCCAATCCGATCCGCTTCCCGTTCACATCGGTTCCGTTATGGAGGACGAGGTGGAGCATCGCGGCCATATTGCAGGCGGCTATTCCCTCTGCGCCATAATGCTCGGCCCTGGAAGGGAGGCAGGGGTACACGCATCCCAATCCGCACCATTCCGCGGCTTCTTCCATGGGGATTCCGTCTTCTACAAAGTGAGGGATCACCACTTCATCGTTTTCAAAGAGAGGAATGCCGCCCTTTGTTGCCATGTTTGTTTGAATGGCTTTGTGCATCAGCCAGGAGGGCGTCGCCTTGTTCCAGCGAAGTCCCACGGTTGGAGAGGACAGCTGCAGCAGCCCGACGACGTGCAGGAAAAGGTAGCTTAACTCATTCGAGCAGTCCTTCCCCGTCTTGTCGACTCCGCCGAGCATAATGTTGTTGATGCCGAAATTGATCTGATGGGATTCCTTGAGGCTTTCCGATGCCACAAAAGTCTGCGTGCCCCATCGCCCGATGAGGGCCGCCAGCAGTTCCGCGGCTCTTTCGAGCGTAATCGTGCCGCTGTTGATATCCCGGATAAAATAGGGATACAGGTACTGATCGCCGCGTCCCCATTGAGGGTTGTTATGCATCGGATGCTCATAGAGCTTGCATACGCCGATTATGGCCATTGACTGAAGCGCTTCCTGGAATGTCCTGGCCGGATGCTCCGGCACGTGTTCACAGACTTCGGCTATCTGCAGCAGCTCGGCTTTGCGCTCCGGCCGTGTTTCCGCTGCAGCCATTTCCCTGGCAAGAGCGGCGTACCGGTGGGAATGATGGATGGCTGCTTCGCAGACGATAATGGCGGATTTCCAGAAATAGACTTTGTCAATATTGGTTTCCCTTTTTTCTATAAAGGCATCGATGTGCGCCTGCGCCTCGTTGATAAAACTGCGGAGCCCTTTTTCGAGGATTTTCTTCCACATCAGAACGGAAGTGGTCTGCCCGTAAATCGCTGTGTCAAGAGTCGGGTCCTTCAGTTTTGCCGCCTCGCCGTCGCGTATCCAGGAACCGACGACGGCTTCCCCTGCCTTGTAGGTTCTCTCCGGCGCTGTTTTGCCGCGGAATAGCCGGGCGCTTTCGCGCAGTATCTCCAGGCTTTCGGGATCGATGCCGACATTCGCATCCATGGTGATCTGCAGGGCGGCCGAGTCCTTCCAGATGTCGGGGATATAGTCGCCGCAGACGTCAAAGGCTGTTGCGCACCCAATGACTCCGGGAGTCGGCCGCCCGACAATGACGTCGTAATCATGAATGCGGATCTCGACATTCTCGATGATTTTCGCAAAGAGCTTGGCGCGGCGAATCTGGATATCCTCCCCTTCCGTTTCTCGCCAGGACGCGACTGTCCATTTTTCTCTGTCCGCGAAGAGCTTCCAGCCGGAAGCTTTCACGGCTTCCTTCCACTGCCGTGTCCGTTCGCTCAGCTGCAATGCATCAATCCGTTTGAGGAGTTCCCTGTTTACTTCGGCCATTTTTGCACCTCAAAAATTTCTGTTACCGCGAAACCGAGCAATCGATTCCGCGTTCGGCATAAGCCTTTCGAGCGGTTTCAACCTGGTCGTCATCCGCCGCTGCGCACTCTCCCATAGTATAAACCATATTCAAAGCTTTGTATTTGCTCTGGCCCATTCTGTGAAAAGGCATGAGCTGAAGCCTTGCTGTGCTCCCTCCGAGGCGGGTCAGAAACCGGGCGGTGGCCTCGATATTTTCGATCGAATTATTAATTCCGGGGATAAGGGGCTGCCGGAAAACCACGTCCGCTCCGTGCTGAATCAGTAGTTCCGCATTCTTCAAAATCCTGTCATTGAATTGTCCGGTGTATCTTTTGTGGGCGGCGCGATCCATCAGCTTCAGGTCGAACAGGTAATGGTCTGTCACCGGCAGGGTTTCAAGCAGCGCATCGGAATCGACGCAGCCGCATGTTTCCACGCAGGTATCGATCCCCTCCCGGCGACACAATTCAAATAATTCCCTGACAAACGCCGGGTGGAGCAGAGGCTCCCCTCCCGACACGGTCACCCCGCCGCCCGAGGCATCATAAAACATCTTATCGCGCCGAACCGCATCCCAAACCTCTCCGACCGTCATGGATTCGCCATAGCGGACCAGGGCGCCGGTATAGCAGCGCTCTCTGCAAAGGCCGCAGGCGTTGCAGCGGGCATAGTCGATGCGATGCTTCCCTTCTTCCTGTCGAATAGCGTTATTCGGACAGACTTCCAGGCATCGGCCGCAGCGCGCGCAGAGGGTCTCGATGAAACCCATTCCGGGGGATCCTGGCAGGCATTCCGGATTGGCGCACCATTGGCAGGTGAGAGGACAATCCTTAAAAAAAACAACCGTTCGAATTCCGGGCCCGTCATGAATGGAAAAGGCCTGAATGTTCGTAATGATCACACGTTGCACCGGAAAAGGATACTACAGCTGCAGGGGATTCAGGAAGCCCCGCTCGCGCAGAAGTTCCGGGCTCAAAGGCATCAAGGCGATCAGCCGGCTAATACGGAGGCGTCCAGGGCGCTCACCCCGGCGTCGCAGACGAATTCGGCGGCGGTGGTGTAACTCGATTCGTCGCTCGCCAGGTAAACGAATAATCCGGCAATTTCCGATGGAAACGCGATGCGCCGGAGCGGAGAAGGGGCCGCCATGGCCTTCAGCCTTTCCTCCACGCTTAGGTTTGCTTCGCGGGCGGTCTCTTCCAGC
>CAZLHW010000259.1:0-6161 GCA_964559085.1 uncultured Acidobacteriota bacterium
GAGGTGAATCCGGCCGGAGAGACCGTGTGGGAGGGGCATGTATGGGACCACATTGGGCCGGGTCCCCACCAGTTCGACATCAATTATGTCCTTCGAGACACGATGGCCGGCAGCGCGGGTTCCTACGACTGGACCCATTTCAACGCGGTGGAATATGTCGCAGAAACCGATCAGATTTTATTGAACTCGCGCAATTTCAGCGAATTTTATCTCGTAAACCATAAGACGGGCGAAATGGTTTATCGCTGGGGAAATCCGAGCGCTTATGGCCAGGGACGGGCGCCGTCCTGGCTCGACAACGGCGACCAGAAGGTTTTCGGCAACCATAACGCCACGCCGCTCGGCAAAAACCGATTCCTCTTGTTCGACAACGGATCGGAACGCGCCGAGGGGAATCGCTCCGCCGTAATTGAAGTCAATGCACAAACCGGGAAGATCGAGTGGGAGTATGTCGCACCCGTCGCTAACAGCTTCTATACGGCACGGCAGGGAGCCGCGCAGCGACTACCAAACGGCAACACTCTTATTACCTCCTCCAATCATGGCCACCTCTTTGAGGTCACCCAGGATAAAAAGGTTGTCTGGGAATACGTGAGTCCCGTGACGGGCGCAGACCAGATGCAGTGTTTTCTCGGAACCGGAGGACAGGCATTCAACATGATCCATCGCGCTTACCGCTACGGAAAAGACTTTCCCGGACTCAAAGGCAAGGACCTGAGCAACAGAGTCCCGCTGGGAAAAGATTGCCCCGAATTCTACAAGCTCTATAAAACAGACCAGCAGGCGCCGCCGGCGAAGAAGCCGCCGTTGCCGAAACAGTAGCCGTCCGCAACAGAAGATCCGACGGTGCTTATTTGAGTTTTTTTCGCGTTCCTTGCGTCTTGGCGGTTAAGCCGAATCAGCCCCAAAGACGCAAAGAACGCGAGGAATCGCAACCAGCATGTGCCTGCAATTCAATTGTCGGCCCCGTAGCCGCGTTGTGTGGAACGGAAATTCATCTTACAATGCGCATTCTCAGAAAAGCGCCTTGCAGGGAGTTTTGCGTTGAGTCCGAAAAGAAACAAATTGAAGCAGGCGCCGCCGAAAAAAGGCCCGCAACGTCCGCATTCAAGGAGTAAAAAGCCTGTCTATCTCTGCCTGGCAGGGACTTTTGCTCTTCTGTTGATCGCGGCATGGTGGGTCAAGGCTTCCTACTTTGCGCAAACCATTCATTTCGATCTCCGCAACAAGGCTGTCGCCGAAAGATTTATCCCGTCCCAAACCCAGGGGATCGAGCAGGTCTCCGGCGGCATCCGGCTTTCCTGCGCCGAACCGTGCTATTTGCTGAGTCCGCTCATCGACTCAACCTGGGAAGAATATCCCTTCCTTAAAGTTCAATTGGAAGGATCCGGAGCCCCATCGGCGTCCCTGTTCTGGCTTGCAGATCAAAGCCGGGAGGCGAACGGCATACGAGGTATCCACCCGGCCCCTTCTCCCGCAACACACATCGTCAGTGCGAATTCATTCCGGCCCTGGCTCCGGCAGATGCCGTGGGAAGGCCGCATCGACCATGTGGGACTTCGTGTGAATACAGGCTCCGTACTGGTCTCGGACATTGTCCTTGCCGATTCGCTGACTCCACGGGAATGGATTCAATTTTCCATTGCGGAACTGCGGCCCATCGAGCCTCTCCTGGCATATTGCATAAACATTATCTGGGGTGCATCCATTAACGGCTGGTCTTTGACCATTTTTGGCGGCGGGTCGGCTGTGCTTGCCCTGCTGATCGCGCTCTACAGCAGATCCGCCCAGACGAGCGGCTTCATGGCAGGATGCGCCGTCGTGCTCGTCCTGATGGTGGACGCGCCCTTTGTAATCGGAATCATGCGCACGTCGCGCGAAGCTTCCTCTATGTCCGCCTGGAAGAGCAGCGTGCAGGAAGAGGAAGCTGCACGCTTTGGCGCTGATTTTGCCGAAATTGCCCGGATCTTGCGCCGCGATGTTCCGGTCGGCAGCACCTTCTTTGTACCGAACCGGAATCGCGCAGGGGTATCGCTGGAATCGGAACCTCTTCACTTCCAGCTTTGGCCGCAGTACATTCCCGTCCATTCTGTTGAAGATGCGGAGTATTTCATTCTGCTTGATCCGTCAACAGCCCGGTACGATGCACAAAAAAGCGTCCTCATTATTCCGGATCATACGCCTATCCCCGCGGATCCGGTCGCAATCGTGAATCCCAAGGCCATGATTCTGAAAAGAACCTATGATAAGTGATCTGATTCGTTCTCTGCTCGCATGTGCCATGATCCTGGCCGGAGGCATGGGATTTCTGGCGTTTCTTCGACCGATCGCTTCGTGGCGGCCCGCCGCCTTCCTTGGCTTAAGCTGGAATCTCGGGCTGTTTGCTCTTTATGTGGCAGGCGGCATCCTGATACGTTTTGCCGCTTTCCGGGGCACATGGCCTTGGTGGATCGGAGCTCTGTTTTTTGCCGCGGCGGCTGCGGCATTCTGGTTCAGGACGACGCGTCCGAGGCGGGAAGAGCGCACCGGCAACAACCCAATGGCCCGTTGGCTCATCATCGCCTGTCTGGCGATCCTATGCCTCAAAGCGGTTCTTATTCTCAGCCTCATGATCCGCCTGCCCATAATTGATTCGGATGCGGCTAATCTTGATCGATGGGTAGGCCTTGCCAAGAGCTTGGATTATGAAGGCATGAGAACCGGGGCGTGGCTTCATGCCCGCGACAAAACTTCTCCCTCCCTGATCCCTGCTTATATGGCGGGATTTCTGAGCCGATGGAGAGACAGCCTGGTTTGCCTCCCGTGGTTTTTTACATGGGTGAGCCTGCTCGCATTGGCGTGGGGCGCCGTGGAAAGCTACACCCGGAACTCAATCTGGGCGGCCGGGTCCGCGTTCCTATTCGCTGCCGTACCTCTCTCCATCACCCATGTGCTGCGCCCGGGTTTTTCGGATCTACTCCTGGCGGGATTCGTGGCAAGCGGCGTCAGCGCATTTTTGCTGACCATGTACCGGCACGAGGATTATGGCCTCCGTTCTTGGCTGCTGCTGCTTTCGCCGCTCCTGGCAGCGAGCCTCACCAAAAACGAAGGCCTTATCTGGGCGCTGTGGATTGCCGGAACTGCCGTTTGCTTTCATCTGAATGCCCGCCGGGAGGTTTCCTGGCGCAAAATCCTGACGAGGCTTTTGCCGGCAGGCGGGGTTGCAGTATGGCTCTATTTTCTCCTGCAGGACTGGATTCGCACGACCCTGATTTCAGACTCTCGGGTGGGACTGCTGTTCCGCTTCAGGCAAAACGACCGGGCGCTTAGCATGTTTTTCAAAACTTTCCTCGCATCGAACGGATTCAACCTGCTCTACTGGATCCTCCTCGGCTTATGTCTGGGCCTGTTCTTTCGGATTCGCAGCGCAAGAGACCGCATCCTGCTCCTATTTTCCTTTCTGCCTTTTGTTTTCGTTTTCTATTTCTGCTGTTTCACAGGAAATATTCCCGCAACAATAAAGGGCACAGATACGGGACGGCTCCTGTTGCCGCTTCAGGCATTTGCCCTGCCCGTGTTCCTGGTCGCATGGAATATGCGCCGGCAGGAAGAAAAGTAGCGCCCGAGCAAGCGGTCTTCCGGCAGTTACGGCCGGCTCCATATTTCCAGAGGTCTCCCGTCCGGATCCCGCATTTTGAAGAGCCGCTCTCCCCAGGGATGCTGCATGATTTCCGTCACTCCTTCGCATCGCGAGGCAAGAGCATCGCGGGCTTTTTCAAGATCCGAGACGCGGAACGTCAGCACAAGGGCGGGATCGCGGTCTTCCACGGCGCGCTCCCTGGCGCGCCGGATCAGGCCCAGGCGCGCTCCGGGAGTCACCTCGACTTCAACAAATCCCGGCTTTGTATCCACGATTCGGAATCCCAGGAGGTCCCGGTAGAAGGCAACGCATTCTTCCCACTTCCGGCATAGGAGTATGGTATGAAACGCTTCGATCGACAATGCACTCATTTCAGATCCTATGGAAATGCTTCGGGCTGCATTGCAGACAAATCCTTGCAGAAGCTATAGTCTTACGCGATGGGGAATTAAGCAAGCGGCAATAAGCCCCTCTCGCATCCCTGTTCCCGGCGGAGCCCTCGCGGACTTCCGGTTGCCTGCAACGGCAACCGCCGCTTACGCCCAATCAGCAACCGATCCGATCTTTATCCGGCTCACGGTGCGGGACGACTCCGGCCGAATTCTCGGCGACACGCTCTGCCGGTATAACTGGAAAGACTACATGCGATATGAATCGCGGAACTGCCTGCCGGAAGTGCGGCCCCGCGTCCGGGTATCTCCGAAATCCATGGTCGCAAAAGAAATCGGCAAAGGCCGCGATCTATATAGCAGTACGCCGTCCAGCGACAGCCCGTCGCGGAGCGGCAAATAGACGCCGTGCCCTTGACATATCTGGTACTATTCGTTGCTCACTTTGGATTTTAGGAAAGAGGTAACGGCTTTGATCAGGGACTTGCGACGCGTACGAAACATAGGAATCAGCGCCCATATCGATTCCGGCAAAACCACGCTGACGGAGCGCATTCTTTTTTATACCCAGCGCATTCGTGTCATGCACGATGTCAAGGGGAAGGATGGAGTCGGCGCCACGATGGACTCGATGGAACTCGAGCGGGAGAGGGGCATAACCATCGCATCCGCCGCCACATATTGTGAATGGGCGGGCCATTTCATCAATATCATTGACACCCCGGGACACGTGGACTTCACGATTGAGGTGGAACGTTCGCTCCGCGTTCTGGATGGTGCGGTTCTGGTGCTTTGCGGCGTGGCAGGAGTTCAGTCGCAATCGCTTACGGTGGACCGGCAGATGCGCCGCTACAACGTACCCCGCTTGGCTTTTATCAACAAACTCGATCGCTCCGGCGCCAATCCTTTTCGCGTCGTTGAACAGCTTCGAGACAAGCTGAAGCTGAACGCCGTCATGATGCAGATTCCGATCGGACTTGAGGGCGAGTTCCGGGGAGTTGTGGACCTGGCCACAATGAAGGCGTTGTACTTTGACGGGGCCAACGGCGAGATCCGCAGAACCGAGCCGATACCCGATTCCCTTCTCAGCCAGGCGGAAGAAAAGCGCCGCGAAATGCTGGATGCCGTCTCCATGTTTTCCGACGAGCTTCTGGAAGCGGTCCTGGAGGACAAAGCCACTCCCGACATGATCCATGCGGCGGCACGCAAGGGGACCATCGAGTTGAAACTGACGCCTGTATTTATGGGCTCGGCTTATAAAAACACGGCCGTTCAACCGCTGCTGGATGCAATAACCTATTATCTGCCGGACCCCACCGAGGTCCGAAATGAAGCTTTGGACGTTACGCGGGACGAAGCACGAGTAACGCTGA
Organism: uncultured Acidobacteriota bacterium; assembly: GCA_964559085.1. Taxonomy (GTDB): domain Bacteria; phylum Acidobacteriota; class UBA6911; order UBA6911; family UBA6911; genus UBA6911. Next base: position 5,382 of record CAZLHW010000259.1, read on the forward strand.
CGTCGAATCCGGAGGATCCCTTCGTCGCCCTCGCGTTCAAGCTTGAGGAAACGCGTTTCGGCCAGCTGACCTACATACGGATTTACCAGGGGACGCTCAAAAGAGGCGACACGATCGTCAACCGGCGCACGGGGAAAGAGGTGCGCGTGGGCAGGCTCGTGCGCATGCACTCGAATGAAATGGAAGATATCGGGGAGTCCCACGGCGGCGACATCGTCGCTCTTTTCGGAATCGACTGCGCATCGGGCGACACATTCACATCCGAAAAGGTGAATTACACCATGACTTCGATGCACGTGCCGGATCCTGTCATCCACCTGACCGTCAAGCCGAAAGACCGGAAAATGGCCGGCAATATGGCAAAGGCTTTGAACCGGTTTGCCAAAGAGGATCCTACTTTCAAAACCCACGTCGACGAGGAATCAGGGGAAACGATCATTTCCGGAATGGGCGAGCTGCACCTCGACGTTTACGTGGAACGGATGAAACGGGAATACGGCGCCGAAGTTGAAACCGGAGCACCCCAGGTGGCCTATCGCGAAGCCATCAGCCAGCGGGCCGACTTCGACTACACTCACAAAAAGCAGACCGGCGGCGCCGGTCAATACGGGCGCATCGGCGGCTATGTGGAACCGCTGGAAACAGGGGATTTCGAGTTTGTGGATCAAATTGTCGGAGGCGCGATCCCCAGGGAGTTTATCGCTTCGGTGGAGAAAGGCTTCCGATCCATGATGAAGAAGGGGCGTCGGTTCGGACTGCCTGTCAGAGGATTGCGCGTCG
>CAZLHW010000260.1:0-1544 GCA_964559085.1 uncultured Acidobacteriota bacterium
AGCTGAATGGAATCGATGCGACCGCTCAAGCCGTACGGCATAACTCCGAACTCGGCGTCATTATATTTAGTATGCATGCGGACGAGTCCTACCTGGTGCGGGCGCTGAGTGCGGGCGCCAAGGGATATCTTCTGAAGGATTCCGCGGAAGTGGACCTGGTGCGGGCGGTCCAGGTTGTGGCGCAGGGACGCCCGTTTTTCAGCCCCCAGATCGCGCAGTCTCTGCTTGAGGATTATGTCAAGACGCTGCAACAGCGCGGTCTTCAGGATTCTTACGATTTACTGACGGATCGCGAGCGGGAGGTTCTGCAACTGCTGGCGGAAGGGAAATCCAATAAGGAGGTCGCCTCCATTCTTGATCTGAGCACCTATACGGTGGAAACCCACAGGACCAACCTGATGCATAAGCTGAACCTGCACAACACGGCTGAAATCGTCCTGTACGCTGTCCGGAAGAAAATAATTGCTTAAGTCGGCATTTCCCGGGCCTGCGATCCGGGCCGTCCAAAATGGCAAAACATAATCTCATGAATGAGCCCTCACGCCCGGTCAGTTCTCTCTGCACGCTTCGTATTTCCATTTCGGATATGGTTTCTCTGAAGGTGCGGACCAAGGGACCCCGGGACCCGGCTCCGCCCGATTTGCTGTATCAGGTTCTGCCCGAAAAGGCGATGCCCCTGATGGCGACGCTCCCGTGCGGAGATTTCGCCGTCTCGATACCGGGCGTGAGCCGTGGGGCATGTGGATACCCGATCCTCAAATCCGCGCCCTTCCCCGCGAAAGGTTTTGTAATCGTCTATAAACGCAGCCCCGGCGGACGCTATGCAGCGGATCAGGTGTGGTATGCCGGCGCGGTGTACGCTCTCGCGGACTTTATCCCGATTGCAAAGCTCTGGGTCCATCGCAATTACGGCGGCTTGAAACCTGCTTCAGGCCGCTATGCCTATATGGCCCCCTCAATAGACGAATGGGGCGTCTTTCTGCGCGATAACGGATATGCCGCGCTGGACCCCTCCGCGATGCAGGCGGATATAAGTCCGGAAATCCTCTCCGGTTTAACAACGCAGCACAGCAGCGGCGTCCTTGCCCGAATCCCGGTTTTCCCCGGAGAGAACGTTTTCTCGGGCGAGCCGGCGCCTGTTTTCGCGCAGGTTGAGGTGGGGGCCGGTCCCGGTTTCCCGAACGTCTGGAGCCGCTTCGACGAGTATAAAAAGGAGCGGATGCGGCGATCGCAGCTCCCGGATTCCATCCTGTCCGTGTTCGGCGAATGGCTGAGCCGGTTCACCGAAGAGAGCGGTTTTGATTACTGGATTGTGCGCCCCGGCATGCTGTTCGGCGATTGCGTGGAGTGGTGGAGCGATGGGTGTCGACGTCTCACCGAACACGAAGGTGTTGATTTTGCCGAAGGCTTCCGGGCCGGCGAAGGGATGTGCCGCATCGCCGATGGAGTCCCCGCACGTTCCGTGGCAGAGGGCGAAGTCGTGGCCGTACTCGATGATTTCATCGCCAAAACAGTCGTGGTGCGCCATCACGCAATCACGCGCG
>CAZLHW010000260.1:1554-1897 GCA_964559085.1 uncultured Acidobacteriota bacterium
TGCAGCGAAAGCACACATTGTAGGGACAGTAGGGAAGTCCACCACTGCCGCAGCGCCGAGTCACCTTCCCCTCACGGGCGTCTGGCTTCCCGAAAATATTCCCCCGGAAGAGATTGGCCTGCATTGGATTCATCCGGGTTGCAGCCGGGCTTCCCTGGCAAATTTTAATCCGGTTCTGCGGATGTCTCCCCTCTGCCGGTTTGTCTAACCGCGCATTTTCGCGAGTCCGCCCCATAGACGCGGAGCAGTGCAGCCCAAAGTACTGGCAGCGCCGCGTCCGGAAATGTAAGCGCTGCAGGCGCTGGGCAGAGCACCCCAGGGCTTCGGATGCTTCGCATCCTGC
>CAZLHW010000260.1:1907-6155 GCA_964559085.1 uncultured Acidobacteriota bacterium
CTGCAGCCTGGGCTGCACTGCCGCGCACCTTTGGTGCTTGCTGCGCCGGCCATCGGCACAATGTCGCCATGGGCGGTCCCGGCACGAACGCAGGCCTGGAAGGGCGAATGAATCCTACGATGCCCTTTTCTTTCGCCGATCCTGGGCCCGTTATCCTGCGGTCGGCCGCCGGGGGCCCCTTGCTGCCTTCGGCTCGGCTCGCCTGTGGCTTATCTCTCGCGCGCATCGCGGCTCAGGAATCGTGGACCGAGAAACCGATCACTTGGAATTGAGGTAGCGCAGCGCGTGCGCCGCCAGGGCTTCATCCCTGTGCTTGCCCCAGAACTCAAACAGATCGCCGGGCAGAGCTTCCGTCCAATAATGGATGCGCCGGATTATCAATTCTTTGCTTTCGTCCACAGCAAGGTGATAGTGAGCGCTGGCTTGAAGAGGGGGCCAGCTCTTCCCAGAGGGAATGTCGCGGAAGCGTATTTCAAACCGGACCGCAACCGCCATCTGCTTCAGGTCCACGACATAGCTCTGCGGAACGATGTCTTCCTGAAGTCCCGGATGGACAAAGGACAGCAGCAGCGCGTCGCGGGACATTGCTTTGGCCGGTGGCGCGGAAGGCGACGTGTACATCAGCAGTTCCAGATCCGGGGCAAAATACTTTCTCAGGTTCGGTACTGTTTCAAGCGCCCCCTGGTTTCTGCGCACATCCTCAAAATAGGTCTCAAACCATTTCACAAGATTATCGTAGGTCAGTTCCATTGGCGATTGTCCCTTCTCGATGAGATCCTCGATTGTATTCAGGCAGACTCTGATCGAATTCGGGTCCGTTCGTCAATAGCCGACTTCTTGGCTTGTGGCGCGGGAGTTCCGGCTTTAAAATCCTCTCATTTTGAAATGCGGGATGCTGTGCGGATGGAAATTCCTTTGTTGAAGAAGACGGGCGTCAGGCTCATGCTCATTCTTGCGCTGGCAGCGTTGCTCCGTTTTCCGGGGCTCGGCGTGAAACAGCTATGGCTGGATGAGATTCTGCAGCTGCTGCATTCAACTCCGGATACGGTACGGGGCATTTTGGAGGGGGTTGCCCGCGACAGGGGAGGGGCGCCGCTGGATTACCTCGTCCAACACCTGTTTGTCACAAATCTGCCCGGCCCGATCGAGTGGACGGCACGCGTCCATGCCGCCCTCTTCGGCATTCTATCGGTGTATCTCATTTTTGTGCTGTGCCAGGTGCTCTTCAATAACCCGCGATGGTCGCTGCTGAGCGCGCTGCTTCTTTGCTTTTACCCCTTCCATCATCATTATTCCCAGGAAGGCCGGCCTTATTCGCTGTTTCTTCTGCTGGTCCTTATCCTCTATCTAATCCTGTTTCAGATATTGAAATCGAATCAGCCGCGCCTTTGGGCCTTCTTTGCCATAACAGCGGTGCTGGCTTTTTATACGCATGCCTACACGGCCATCGCGCTTTTCGGACAGCTGCTGATCCTGGGCTATTATCAATTTCTACGGCGCGAAAAAGTGTCTGCGGCTTTGCCTCGTCTGATCCCCTTCCTTTCCTGCACTCTGCTGGCCGCGGCGGCCTATGTCCCCTGGCTGCGCTTTTCCTACTCCAATGCAAAAGGGGATTCCCCGCCGGGAAATCCCTTCCGCCTGTTCCTCGAAATGGTCAAAGGGCTGGGTGACGGCAGTTACCCGCTGGCCATTGCCCTGGTTCTGTGTGCGGCGGCGGGGGTCTATCATCTGAGGAAGTCCCGGCGTCTTTTTGAATCCGGTGCGCTGCTTCTCTGGATTCTCACCCCGTTCCCGCTGGTACTGATTGTTCTTAACCTCCGCCATTACTTTTTTGCCACGCGGCAGCTGATTTTTATTGTGCCTGCGCTGATTCTGCTTGTGGCCGTCGGCGCGGATTTTCTCGGTCAGCATTGCCGTCGCAGGTATTTTTCTCCCGTGATGATTCTGATTCTGATTTCGGCGGTGATTCTGGCGCTGCACTATCGCGACACGCGCGATGATCTGCGCTCTGTCGGTCGCTATTTGAGGGCGAATGTGGGGCCTTCGGATGCGGTCCTGGCTCCCGGCCTGACATACACGCTGTCTTATTATTTCCCCGCGATCCAAACTTATTCTGCGGATAATCGGCCTATTCGGGAACTATCCGCAGAGCGGGCCGTATCGCGAATTCTTTATGTGGATTCGCGCTTCAACTATACGCGTGCCGGACTGGATGATCTTTTTGCTTTCGACCCCAAACCCGGGAAAATACGATTCCGCGGCGTCGTAATTTATCTTTTCCGGCTATAGAGCTATAACGCCGCGTCGCTTGAGTTCGAAGAAACATTTCGCGCAGGCCGCAACATCCGCGCCCGCATCATGTGCTTCTTCGTAGCCTGTCTGGAACAGTTCCCGGTGCAGTTGAGACAGCGTAGGCCATTTATAGCCGTGGGGACCCTGGATGCGGCAGAGTTCCGTGCCCAGTATCATGGTGCAGATGCGCCTTTTGCCTGTAAACGGCGAGGGCAGATTCCGCCGCAAATATTCCGCCGTAATCACGCCTTCGTCGAATTTCACGTTATGCGCAATGATAAAGCCCGACCTTGCGGCTGCGTTGGCGAATTCCTTGAGCACCGCGGCCAGTTCTCTGCCTTCGGCCATCGCACGTTCGGTCGAAATCCCGTGTATGCGCTGCGCCCCTTCGGGGATCAGGAATCCGTCAGGCCTGATAAGGTGCACGGCCGATTCGATCGGCCGATCCGCACAGTCGAAAAGGGACCATGCCATTTGAATGACGCGCGGCCAGTTTTCCAAGTCTGTCAGGGGCGCTTTCCAGTTGCGAGGGAGGCCTGTTGTTTCGGAGTCAATGATCAGATACATCGGATGCCTCATCAATGGCTGTTATACACAGACGAAGATACCAATGTAACATGGAGCGCGGAATTGCCTCGCGTTAATCTTGCGTCCTTCGATTTCGGTCGGTTTCACGGTGTGTCGCATTTAACCGCAAAGGCGCGCAAAGCCCGAAAAATAGCCGTCGGGTGTGCCGGCGGCCTGAGGGTCGAAACAAAGAGGAGAAAAAAGAGAAGCAAACTGTATTCATCCCGGCATGTCCGGACGATAAATATAGGGACTATGGCGACACAAAACATTCCGGCTGAAATCAAGGCGAAGCCCAGTGCGTTCGACCGTTTTAACAATGTGTTGAAGATGATGCTGGAAAAGGAGGCCAGCGACCTGCATGTCTCCGTGGGAAGCGGCTTCAGGATGCGCATCCTGGGACAGCTGGTACAGGCGCCGGATACAGGGCCGCTGACCCCCAGCGAGATAGCCTCCATTGCGGGAGGAATTCTTCTGGCAGGGCGCAAGTGCACCAAAGAGAACCTCGTTCCGTTTGTTGAGTCCATCACCGACTACGATTGCTCCTATTCCGTTCCCGGACTGGGCCGTTACAGGGTCAATATATCCAGCCAGCGGCGGTCGCTGGCTCTTGTCCTAAGGCACATCCCCTATGTCCTGCCGACTATCGAAGGATTAGGCCTGCCTCCGGTATTGGGGGACATTGCCTTGTCGGAGCGCGGACTGGTACTGGTAACGGGCATAACGGGCAGCGGTAAATCCACAACGCTCGCCGCCATGATCAACCTGATCAATCAGAACCGCCAGAGCAAGATTGTCACTATCGAGGATCCGATTGAGTTTCTGTACCGCGACAACAAATGCAGCATTATCCAGCGGGAATGCGGATCCGATACGGAAAGCTTTGCGAAGGCGTTGCGCGCCGCGCTGCGCCAGGATCCGGATATCATTCTGGTCGGGGAAATGCGCGACAAGGAGACGATTGACATCGCGATCAAGGCCGCCGAGACCGGACACCTGGTTCTGTCGACCGTTCATACCACTGATGAGCCCAGAACCATATCTCCAATTCTGACCGTCTGCGCCCCGTCCGAACAAGCCGCCACGCGGCTGAGCTTAAGCGAGACCCTGCTGGCGGTCATTTCGCAGCGGTTATTGCAGCGCGCCGACGGCACCGGGCGTGTCGCCGCCTGCGAAATTATGCGGCAGACGAAGACCATTCAGGAATGCATCGCGGATCCTTCCAAAATGTATATGCTCAAGGAGTATATAGAGAAGGGCCGGGAATTATACCGGATGCAGACTTTCGACCAGCACCTGACCGACCTTTATCGCGCCGGGGTCATCAGTTTGGAAACGGCCAAGAACGCGGCAACCTCTGCCGCCGACTTCGAGCGCCACCTCCAGTTC
>CAZLHW010000261.1:0-894 GCA_964559085.1 uncultured Acidobacteriota bacterium
TTGCTTATAGGTATCGTCGCCGGTTTCCTTGCTGCCTTTATGGCATCGCGGTCCCTATAAACAGTCCCTTAAACGGAGACAGACGCCATGGCTTTAAGAATACTGAGCAAAGACGGCTTTTACGGCTGGATAAACCTCGCGGTGCTGTTCTTCTTCAACGTTGCGCTGATGCCGATGATGATGGCCTTCTCCTTTTTCCTTCCTTATTGGGTCAAGGAGTTTGACTGGAGCAGAGGGATGGCGTCCGGAGCCCAAACCGTCTCCATAATATTGTCGGGGCTCGCCGCCCCTATGGTTGCCATTTTCATTATGAAACACGGCAGCAAGCGGGCCATCCTCATCGGCAATGCTTTGTCGATTTCCGGTCTGTTGCTTCTGGCATACCAAGAACACATCTGGCAGCTTTACCTGGGAATCGGCGTTCTACTGGGTTTGGGTGTAAGCCTGGGCGGCATGCTCGCCATGCAGACGGTGGTCAACAACTGGTTCATTTTAAAAAGACCTGTTGCACTCAGCGTATCGATGGCTTCCATGGGCTTTTCCGGAGTGATCGGGAACCCTTCAATAATGGCGCTGATTGACTGGGTGGGATGGAGAAATACCTATCTGATCCTGGCGGCGTTCGCTCTTGTATTCTGCGTTCTGGTACCCGGTCTTTTTCTGAAGAACAAGCCCGAAGATCTCGGGCAGGAGCCGGATGGTCCGGTTTCGGCAAAACCCTTGGAAACCAAAGCCGGCAATTCGCCCTATAAAAATCTCTACAAAACGCCCGTAGATTTCACGGCCAGGGAAGCATTGCGCACCCGGACAATGTGGCTGCTTGTCTGCTATGGCTCGCTGCAGTTTTTTGTCATGATGGCGATCATGACGCACCAGATAACGTTCCTTTTCGAT
>CAZLHW010000261.1:904-6108 GCA_964559085.1 uncultured Acidobacteriota bacterium
TCTTGGAATTTCTCCAACCAAGGCGGGCATGGTCGGGGGCATTTTTTCAGCCTTAATGGGCATCAGTCAGCTGGGCATCGGATTCCTGGGACTGAAATACAAAATGCATTCTCTGGCCGTAATCTCGATGATCATGGGTCTGATCGGGTTTGGCATTCTGCTGTTTGCGGATTCTCTCACACTGGTTGTTGCCTATGCTGTCCTGTACGGAATGAGTCAGGGCATCCAATCGGTGGCTATGGGAAATCTGTTTCCGGACTATTTCGGCAGGACGGAATTTCCCAAAATCATGGGCTATACCATGCCGATCACGACCTTTGTCAGCAGTCTGGGCGCTCCTGTAACAGGCTATATCCGCGATATAAACGGCAGCTATCTGCCGGCTTTCAGGCTGTTGTTTGCGCTGCTGGCGGTGTCGTTCTTCTGCATTGTTTTCGCGAAGCCGCCCATGCATCCATCGCTCAAGCAAAAAGAACCGGACCCGGCAACTGCTTCCTAAAAAATTGAATTACCGGCGCATGATACTTCTTCGCGTTCTTTGCGTCTTCGCCGTTCAGCCGGATTAGCCGCCGGCACGCGAAGAAAAAATCAAATAGAGAGGATAAGATCTTCTGTTATAGGCAACCGGGAGCGTTCGAAGAAGCGCGGGCAGAAGCAGCGCGAATGGCCGCAAGCGCTCGATAAACCAGGAGGAGCATTTGAATCAGCAACTTCCAGCCTCGGCCGTAATGCTTTTCGCAGAAAAGCAGCAGGCTGCGGTGGTAAAGCTTCCTTCTGTCGATGGAGCCGTCCAGCCGGGTAGCGCCGCCCAGATGGGTAACCCGGAGGCGCGGATTGTAGATGATTTTCCAGCCGGCCGCCCGCATGCGCAGGCACCAGTCGACATCTTCGAAGTAAAGGAGAAACCGTTCGTCAAGTTCACCGGTTTCTTCGATCGTTTTGCGGCGGACGCACAGGCAGGCTGCGGATACCCATTCTGCTTCCAGCGGATCCTTCACCGACCAGTTGTGCATCGGCCCGAGGCCTAAAATGGAACGCACCCCCCGCAGAACCAGGTAAGCGGGAGAGGCAGCATCGCCAAAAGCAAAAGCCTGCGGCTCCCCATGCGCCGTAAAAAGACCCGGGCTCATCGCACCCAAACGCAGATCGGAGCGCATTGTATCGGCCAGCGATTCGAGGACATCGGCCGGCGCGATAACGTCGGAATTGATCAGAATCACGCACTCGCCTTTTGCCGCGCGCAGCCCCAGGTTATTGCCTGCCGCGAAGCCCAGGTTTTGTTCGCTGCGGATCACCTCAACCGCCGGGAATCCGGTTCGAAGCATCGGACGCACGTCCTCTTCTGAACCATTATCTACTACAATGAATTGCCATCCTTTCTTCAGGAGCGCGTCATAAAAGGATTGCAGGCACTGAACCAGCAAACCGGGAGTGTTGCGAACAAGAATAAGGACCGTTGCCGGGACGCCTCCGTTGCCCTGCCGCCTGCTTTCCCGTGCTCCCTTCATAGAACCTTGCCTGTCTATTGTCTCAACCGCAAACTTGTCGGGCGATCCAGTTTAGTCAGGAAGGGAGCAAAGATAAAGGGGAATGGAGACGCGCCGGGCATCCGCAAAAGGACGGGCCCGACAAAGATTAATGTTTTTCGGGTTTGCTCCGATCAGGCAGATAGATGCAGGGACAAGGGCGAAGGCGTGACAATGAGAAGCAGGGCAACTCAGGATCGAAGAAAGGTTTCGCGGGTGATAGCCCGCCTGAATTGCAGTTTTACGTCGGGAGAAAAAAAATACGATGGGGTCATCGTAAACCTCTCGCTTAAGGGAGCCTTTATATCCTCCAAGTTTCTTCCGCCGGACGGTTCGACGGTGACTGTTGAACTGCGGCCCCCGTCGGTTAAAAAGCCGTTATCCTTCCAAAGCACGGTTCTTCGCGGTACATGGGCTATGTCCGAGCATGGCAAAATGGGCAGGTTCGGAATCCGTTTTGACGTCTCGAATCCGGAACTGATGCTGCTGGTCGCAGGACTGCACCGATAAACCCAGGATTCCCGGAAAAGAATTCGCCGGTCGTCAGTCATGTTATGGAGCCGGGCTGCGACGGGCGACGGCGCTTACTCCGCCCGATTTTGCCGCTCCCTGACCCGGACGGAGCACCTATTGTCGGCTATTCTTAGCCGATAGTCAGATTGTTGGTCACGGAAAAAGCAAAAGGCACATTTCTGGCGGCAGAACCGGCCAGCTCCTTGTCAAGCTCCGAAACAACTACGCCGACGAGCCGGACGTCCCCGTTCTTGACGATGATCGGATCGGTTTCAGCGCTTGCGCTGCGTACTTCTCAAATCCGGGTTGCGAATAAATAGCCCTGTATATCCTCTGTCTCAGGGATTCATCCGCGGTCGACAACGGCAGAACCTCAATGTTTTGATCAACATTTCCGATCCTTTCCCGCCCTCATATATATCCGGCGCCCTTTTCAGTTCATTCGATTTATCAATTTCATGAAAATTTCATCTCCTAGAAAAAAAAGGGCTAATGGTACTACTCATTTTCCATGGCTTGGACTTTCGCAACCATAAGAGGACTTTTGGCGGAGCTTTGCGCTATTCCGGGGTATTGCCGAAAGAATGCAAAACCGAGCGATCCTGCCGTGGGAGCGTCGTGCCTCTGAACCAACTTTGGTCTTGTACGCTGGAGCAGAAACGCTTATAAAGCGTTTTAAAGAATAGAAAGTCGCATTTTTGAATTGCCTGCTGAGATGGAATGGATAAAGCATTGGCATGAGCAAGCAGTGCGCATGGCAATCGTGGCTCCGGTTTTTCCTGAAACGCGGCTTCCTTATCTTTCTTGGAGTACTCTTGCTTCTAACGCTGCTGCAACGGCATCTCATTTACCACCCAACCAAATCAGGAGAGGGGCCGTTGCGCCTTCAGGCCGAAGAACTTGGCCTTTATCCATGGCGGGATTGTAGCGGCGCGATTATCGGATGGCGCACTTCGCCGCCGGATGCCGCCTCCCCGCCGCGCAACCGACTGGTTGTTTTTCACGGAAACGCCGGATATGCGCTGCATCGCAGCTACTATGTGCACGGCTTCCGCGGCACTTCGGCAGGGAGGGCCACATGGGAGTTGCTGCTATTTGAATATCCGGGATACGGAGCGCGCCCGGGCAGGCCGAGCGAAGAGCGAATCAGCGAAGCCGTGCGCCGGGCGTTCCGGGATCTTATCCAGGAGGACTCCAGGCCGATATACCTTCTGGGGGAATCTCTGGGAACCAGCTTTGCATCCCGGCTTGCGGCGGAAAACGCCGGATCTGTTTCCGGCCTGATCCTGGTCACACCGATGACCTGTCTGGCGGATGTGGCTGCAATGCACTATCCATTTTTGCCGGTGCGCCTCATGCTGCGGGAATCCCACAACGTACAGGACCACCTCAAATCCTACCCGGGACCGGTTGCTTTTCTCGTAGCAGGACGCGATGAAATCATGCGGAACCGTCTGGGAGAGTTGCTGTATCAGCGATATTCCGGGCGCAGGAAAATTTGGATTCAAGCCGAGGCGCAGCATAATACGCTGGATTTTTCTTTGGGATCGCCGTGGTGGAAGGAAGTTGAAGATTTCCTGCAGCAGTCAAGAAACGCATTCACAGGAGCTTAAGAATATGGAATTTAAAGACCTGGTTGCAGCAAAAAAAAGTGACTTGCCGGACGGAACAATGAAACAGGTGGCGGTTGAGGGGGGCGAAATTCTTCTCGTAAATATCGAGGGCGAAATCGCCGCCCTGGGCGCTTTCTGCACTCACTACAATGCCCGGCTGGCCAACGGGGTTCTGATCGGCGACACCATCGTTTGCCCCTCCCATCAAGCCTGCTTCTGCGCCCGATCAGGCGATCTGAAACAGCCTCCCGCGCTCAACGCTCTTCCGAAATTTGAGGTAGTAGTGCGTGGAGACGACATCGTTGTCCGGATTCCGGAAAAGATAAGCAAGAGTCGCGTCCCGGATATGGCTTCTCCCGATCCGGAGCGCGATCCGCGCACCTTTGTAATACTGGGAGCGGGCGCATCAGGAAATGCTGCCGCCCAAAGCCTTCGGCAAAATGGCTTTCAGGGTAAAATTCTTATGATCTCCGATGAAACGGATCTTCCCTACGACCGGCCCAACCTGAATAAGGATTATCTACAGGGCGATGTCAAAGACGAGTGGATGCCGTTGCGTTCGGAAAAGTTCTTCCAGAACCGCGGGATTGAACTGCTGCTGGGGAGAAAGGTCACAACGGTCGACGTCGGCGCCAGGACAATTTCATTTGAAAAAGGCGATACTCTCTCCTATGACAAACTGCTTCTGGCCACAGGCAGCATTCCTCGACGGCTGAACGTGCCCGGAGAAAATCTGCAAAACATATTCACACTCCGGAGCTACGCCGATTCAAGATCCATCGCCAAAGCCTGCGAGAAATCTTCGCGCGCCGTAATCATCGGATCCGGTTTCATCGGACTTGAGGCTGCCGCGAGTCTGCGAAAGCGAGGGCTTCAGGTCGCGGTGGTTTCGGAGGAGGCGGTCCCTTTTGCGAAAGTGTTTGGAACGGAAATCGGCGCTATGTTCCACCAGTTTCATGAAGAAAATGGGGTGACGTTTCATCTGGAAACGGCGGTCGATAAATTCGAAGGCGCAGAAAAGGTTGAGGCGGTAATTCTGCAAAATGGAAGCCGCATCGACACTGATCTGGTTCTGATCGGCATCGGCGTGAATCCCAATACCGCGTATCTGCAGGGATTGCCCAAAGAAAGCGACGGCAGCATCAGGACGGACATCTATTTCCGCGCGGCCGACGACGTGTATGCCGCCGGAGATATTGCGCGGTTCCCCGACTGGCGGTCGGGCGACTACATTCGGATTGAACACTGGCGCACAGCCGAACAACAAGGACGGGACGCGGCGCTGAATATGGCGGGGATTCCCACACCGAACCTGAATGTTCCATTCTTCTGGACGCGGCACGGAAGCCTGGGCATCCGCTATGTGGGGTATGTTCGAGATTGGGATGAAATCATTTTTGACGGAGATCCGGCGGCTCGGAATTTCCTCGCGTTTTACATCAAAAACAATGAAGTCCGAGCAGTCGCCGGCTGCAAGCGCGACAAACAGGCCGCAGCCATTCTCGAATTGATGCGCTTGAAGAAAATGCCATCCCCTTCGGAACTCCGGAAA
>CAZLHW010000262.1:0-6060 GCA_964559085.1 uncultured Acidobacteriota bacterium
GAAGCAAATATTCGGGGCACGATCCGCCCCCAACAAGGGAATTCCCTTCCGACAAATGGACATCCACCTCTTCAGGAAGTGCGGCGCGCACCCTCCGCAAAAATCTTTTGGCCCTTCTGCGGAGCTCTTCCCTCGTCATTGAGATCATGCGCAACACGGGGATCTCCTGGACCGCACGGCCAAATCGGTAGCTGTTCAACGTTGCCTCAAGCGCTCCGTAAACCAGTTTCCCCACTCTATAAGTCCGCATAAGCGGGTTCCGTTTTATTGGATCCACCAGCTTACGCGATCCCGCAATTATCCCGGCCTGGGGCCCGCCCAGAAGCTTATCTCCGCTAAAGCAAATCAGGTCTGCGCCCATAGCCAGGCTTTCCTGGGCAATGGGTTCATTCGAAATGCCAAAGGCTTTGAGGTCCTGAAGACATCCGCTGCCGATATCTTCCACTAATGGAATCCCGTGAGAGTGCGCCAATTCCACAAGATCGCTTAGCGCGGGCCTCTCGGTGAATCCAATCATTTTGAAATTGCTGGGGTGCACCCGGAGCAATAGGGCGGTGTTTGGACCGATAGCGTCCTTATAATCCTTCAGGCGCGTCTTGTTCGTTGTCCCCACTTCGCGCAACACAGCCCCGCTTCGTGCCATAATATCCGGGATGCGAAAAGATCCGCCGATTTCCACCAATTCTCCTCGCGAAACAACAACCTCTTTGCCGAAAGCCAGGGAATTCAGTATAAGGAAAACGGCGGCGGCATTGTTATTGACGACGGCAGCAGCCTCGCTACCCAGCAACTCCCTCAATAACGGCTCTATCAGCTTGTCTCGATGGGAGCGACGGCCGGCAAGAATTTCATATTCAAGATTTGTATAATTGGCAGAAAATGCCGATAAAGCCTCTTGGGCCGCCGCAGATAGTGTCGCCCGGCCCAGATTTGTGTGGAGTATAACCCCGGTTGCGTTGATCAGCGTACGCAGGTTCGGACGCAACCGGCTACGGAGGTTTTCAACCAGTTCTGCCTCAAGGCGCTCCGGATTCAGATTCGATGCAGCCTCCAGGTTGCCCGATTTTAATTTATCCCGAATCCCCTGAAGCAGCTTCTGGATCTCAGATACCACAAACTCGCGGCTTGTTTGGGATACCCATGCCGCAATAGTCGTGCGGAGCAACAGCTGATCCACCGCTGGAATTTTTCGCAGGATGCTCTGTAGATTGGCTTCGTTCATTCGGGCATTTCAGCACAGCCGCCGGAAGACTGTCAATTATTGTATTCAGGAACCGTGACCTAAATTTCATGCAATCCGCCGGAAATCCTCAAGAGGAATAAATTCGTGTACGACGAGGATCTTACAGCGCTGGAAGACGGCCTTCGCAGATTAAAGGTTGAATATCACATATTCTTCAGCGGAAATCGCAAAAAACCTCCGGATGATCTGCGAATGCGTGTGGAAACGCTGGTAAAAAAACTTTCTGAATGCTCCGATATGAGCTATTCCCAACGTTTTCGATTCAGTACTCTGGTCACGAGGTTTTATGTCTACCGGGATCTATGGAGACGCACAACTCAGGAACGAGAAATGGACCTGACTACCCGAGAGGCGACGACCGCCAAGAGCCCGGCGTCTAAAGAGTACACCTCTCCCTCTCCCGCCAGAACTCCAAAGGAAGCCATCCGCATCTCTATTTCGGATCCAAAAACCGAAGAGACAAAAGTACAGCAGCTTTATGAAGCGCTGCTCCGCATCAAAGGCCAGGAATCACAGCAGGCACCCATTACCTACCAGCAGTTTGCCAAATATATAGCAACACAGACCTCCGGCATCCAAAAGAGATTCGGATGCACAAGAGTAGCTTTTACTATTTCGCTGGATGAGGATGCAATTCGTTTTACAGCCGCAGCAGAAAAGCGCTAACTCGCAGCCTCCCGCTGAGGTTCCAGTCTAACGACGTGCTCAGCCTGCGGGCCGCGCGGACCTAGCTTGACATCGAATTCAACCTGTTCACCCTCTCGAAGCGTCCGATACCCCTTCTCCTGAATCGAGCTGTAATGAACGAAAACGTCCGCTCCTGAAGGCTGTGAAATAAAACCGTATCCCTTGGTGTTGTTAAACCACTTGACTGTGCCCGTAACTTTACTCATATATCCTCACGAAAACCTAAGCAACCCCCGCGCTCTGTGGCGCCCTGAAACCAACCGGTTCGCGCACAAGCGCAACTCCTTCCATCTACAACATTGATTCTAGAGATTTTTGTAAGGAGCCTAGACGATTGGATTTACGCTTGTCAAGAACAAAATTGGATCCAGCAGTAGGACGGGAAATTGATTGCTTCCCGATGGCGCGGATCTTTGCCACCAACCTGCCGCTGGTTTTCGGAAGCACAATGCGTATACTATCTCTTTCCTTGCGTATTTCCATAGGAGGTGTTCCGTGGTACGGATTGAACGAGCTCTGATAAGCGTCTCCGATAAAACAGGTTTGGCTGAGCTGTCGCAGACTCTCCACGAGATGGGAGTGGAACTGATCTCAACGGGCGGAACCGCGAACTTTCTGCGGGAACGGAATATACCCGTCCTCGACATCTCCGAATTTACCGGGTTCCCCGAAATTTTGGACGGTCGTGTAAAAACGCTCCACCCAAAAGTCCACGGAGGCTTGCTGGGAATGCGAGACAAGCCATCCCATCAGGCGCAGATGAAAGAGCAGAATATACAAACAATCGATATGGTTGTTGTCAACCTGTACCCCTTTCGCGAAACCGCGGCGAAAGAAGGCGCCACATTCCCCGAGGTCATTGAGCAGATAGACATCGGAGGCCCGAGTATGATTCGGTCGGCAGCGAAAAATCATACCAGCGTCGCCGTGATAACCGATCCGCGCGATTATGGCTGGATCCTGGAAGAGCTTAAAACCCGCAGCGGGGTATTGAGCGATGCGACCCGCTTCATCCTCGCTCAAAAGGCGTTTGCGACCACGGCTTCTTATGACAGCGCGATTGCGGCATGGTTTTCCGAGCGCGTCTGGACGCCCGATGGCGCCAGAAAGCAGCAAGGCGTATTGCCCTCCGCCGAAGTTCTGGCTCTGGAAAAGATTTCCGACCTTCGCTACGGTGAGAATCCGCATCAGCGCGCCGCCTTGTATCGATCCATTTCCGAATCCTCCTTCGGCGTCACGGGCGCAGACGTTCTGCACGGAAAAGAACTGAGTTACAACAACCTCCTGGATTCCGACGCGGCTTGGAACCTGATCCTCGAATTCGACAAGCCGGCTGCCGCGATCATCAAGCATACCAACCCGTGCGGAGTGGCTCAGTCCGACCAGCTCGCTGAGGCATACAGGCTGGCGCTGGCCTGCGATCCGGTTTCAGCTTTCGGCTCCGTAATCGCCGTCAATAGAACCGTGGATGCAGAGACAGCGACTGAACTCGGCAAGCTGTTTGTTGAGGTGCTTCTGGCGCCGGATTATTCCAGAGATGCACTCGCCATCCTGCAGCAGAAGAAAACCATCCGGATTCTTAAAGTAAAATCGGACGGCCCACTCGCTCCGCAGCATCGACAGATCAGCGGCGGCTTCCTGGTTCAAGACAAGGACACCCATTACCTGCGCCCCGAAGATCTGAAAACCGTTACCAAACGCGCACCCTCCCGGGAGGAACTTGAAGCGCTGCTGTTCGGATGGCGTGTCGTAAAGCATGCAAAATCAAACGCCATCGTGTTTGCGAGCTCTTCCCAGATGCTGGGAATCGGGTGCGGGCAGACAAGCCGCGTGGACGCCGTGAAATGGGGAGCAATGAAAGCAACTCTGCCGTTGCAGGGCTGCGCGTTGGCCTCCGACGCGTTTTTCCCTTTCGCCGACGGACTGCTGGCCGCAGTGGAACACGGGGTGCGCGCGGTAATCCAACCGGGAGGATCGGTGCGGGACGCCGAGGTCATTGATGCCGCCGATAAGCACGACGTCGCCATGGTCTTCACCGGTATCCGTCACTTTAAGCATTAATGTTGTTTTGGTCTCAAGCAATATAGGAATCAGGGTAACGCTCCTTGCATCCCAGCCGCTGATCTATGGAACCCGAGACAGGCGTAAATCCTCCCTCCGCGACTCCCGCGGAGCTGAAGCTCCCCGCTCCGCTCCGCAGGGCGGAGCAAAAAATCCACAGTTTTTACAAGAGATACGAGAAATACAGCGGCATTGCCTTCTTTTTCATCGGATTCCTCTGGGATTCGCTGACGCTGACGCGCGTCGATAATCTGCTCGACAATTTCATTCTGCTTTTTTATCTGGTTCTCATCGGCTCCATGATCGCGCTTCTCTTAAGGCGGCAGAATGGCGCCCCTTCTCCGAAATGGATCCAGAAAATCGAGTCCCATTTTCCATGGGCCATGCAGTTCTGCTTTGGAGGCCTTTTCTCCAGCTACGTGGTCTTTTATTTTAAAAGCGCATCGTGGTCCCGAACCCAATTCTTTTTTCTCGCCCTGGTTTTTCTCCTGGTCGCCAACGAATTTCTAGAGGATCGACTACCGAATCCGGTTCTTCTGGCGCTTCTGTACACGTTCTGCCTCTTTTCTTTTCTCGCCTTTTTCCTCCCGGTCATTCTCGCTGCAGTAAGCGCCTGGATCTTTCTGCTCGCAGGATTCCTAAGCCTGATCCTCAGCCTTATCGTATTCGCAATCGGAATGCGATTTCCCGGCGAAGACTGGAGGAAGCGGATGACGCCGGTTGCCGCCTGGATCTGCGGTGTCGTTCTGGCCGTGAACATCCTCTATTTCGCCAATCTGATACCCCCGGTTCCGCTGGCCTTGAAAGACGCGGGCATTTACCATAGCGTGGTCAAAACTCCGGCCGGCTACGAGGTAAAGTATGTCCCGCCGCCTATCTGGCAATTCTGGAAAAGGAGCGATTCACCGTTCCATTGGTATCAGGGAGAAAAAATCTACTGTTACACGGCCGTCTTTGCGCCCGCCAGGATTCGCCGGATTCCGGTATACCATGTCTGGAACCGGAAGACTGCAAACGGGTGGGTCGAAACAGACCGGTTGGGATTTCAAATTATGGTGGGGGGACGTGAAAAAGGCTATCGCGGATATACCTCCAAACAGGCCGTCAGCCCGGGCGAATGGCGCGTGGACGTAGAAACTATCCGGGGACAGACACTGGGTCATATTCATTTTGATGTCGTGGCCGGCCCCGTGCCGCGGCGGCCCCTCCAAACCCGCATTCTCTGAGAATGTCTGGATTCCAACCCCTGACTTCCGGCCCCCGTTTATGGCACAATCGGTTTCCGGATTGACAACCATGAATTACTATAATTACTTCACAGAAATTGAAGAGCACTTCGTAAAAAGACGCGGCAAGCATCTGTTGATTTCTCCCATGGATTGGAGCCTGATCGCCACCTGGCGCGACGCGGGCGTTCCGCTGCATGTGGCACTGCGCGGCATTGATATCGCCATGGATGGATTCTACGCCCGCCGGCATCGCACGGCGTCAAAGGTGAACAGCCTCTGTTACTGCCACGACAGCGTCATGACCGAATACGCCGCTCATCTGGAAACTCATGTGGGAGAAGCATCCGAAGAAGCACCGGCCGCGTCTGCCGGCGAAGAAGCGCACCGGCCGCAAAACGAAGGATTTAACATCGCCGAGGTGCTTGAGTACATTTCCGCGAGAATTGGTGAAATAAAAAGCCTGGTCGCGAAACAATATCCGGTAGAAACTCCGGAAGGTATGCAGCGCGTGATCTCCCGGCTGGAAGAAATCACCGCCAATCTGCAGGGCGGAAGCCGGTTCGATGTGGAAGCGCTGGAAAGGGACCTCGTTCTGATTGATGCGCTCCTGGTAGCGGAATTGCATCAATGCATCCCAGCCGAACAGTTGAGCGCATGGGAGGCCGAGGCCAAAAAGGAATTGAAGGTCTATAAAAAGCGTTTGCCAAAGGAAACGTACGAAAAAATACACAGCAACTTCATCCGCGACAAGATTCACCATAAGTTCGGGATAGGCGAACTGAGCCTTTTCCGGCTGTAGCTTGCGGATCAACCGTTATCGCGCCCTATGAAACCATCCGG
>CAZLHW010000263.1:0-6058 GCA_964559085.1 uncultured Acidobacteriota bacterium
GATGCATAGGAGAGCCCTTGCGTCTTCAGCCAATCCTTGTGCTTTTTGTCGGTTTGTCCTAGATAATGCCGGGCTAAATCGAGATGCTCGGAACAGATCTTGCGCCACATGGGACAACGATAGTTAGGCATGTTCGATTTCCTCCTTATTTGCCTTTCGGTTTGGAAGCCGCTTTCGTTTTCGCGCTTTCCTGGTCTTTTTTCTCTCTGTCTCTAATCGCCTTCAAAACCTTTTCCGGCTTCAAGACGTTGCTGTAGAATTCCGCTCCGCAGGCTTGATAGACCGCATTCGCCAGTGCAGGAGCGGCAGGCGCGATGGTCGCTTCCGCAGCTTCTTTGGCGCCGAAGGGGCCGTTCGGTTCATAGGTAGGAACGTCCAGGATCTCAATCTCCGGCATATCGCGGGTTCGAAGGATCTTGTAATCCACGAATTCCGGGTTCAACAGCATGCCCTGATCCATGGGCATCTCTTCACACAAGCCGTAGCCGAGACCCATATGAACAGATCCTTCCACCTGGCCGCGCGCACCCAAAGGATTGATGATTTGACCGGAATCATGAACCACGAGAACATCCTGCGCGGTTACGTGCCCGGTTTCCTCGTCCACCTTGGCCTTGATCGCCATGATACCCATGCCGTAAGCCGGGGATATCATGCCCTTATTGTGCGGCGTATAGTGGCCGGTTCCGACCAGAGGCACACCGTCATTCGCCCGGATGGCGTCCTTGACCAGATCGTAGTAGGAAAGTCCTCTTTCCGGACGCAGTTCAAGGAAGATTCTGTGATCTTTGGCTACCAGGTCGTAGGCGATATTCTCGCCCAGTTTCAGCCTTGCCACATCGATGAGTTTCTGTTTTACCTGAGCCGCGGCATCCTTGATCGCGTTGCCGTTCATCAGGGTTTCCCGGCTGCCCCAGGCGCCAAGATCGGTGTAGGCGTGCGCCGTGTCGCCGAGATGCAGGCGGATGTCTTCAAGACCGATGCCCAGTTCTTCCGCGCAAATCATGGCGGCAACCGTCTGGTGTCCCTGGCCTACGTCGGCGGCCTGGCTGTAAAGGTCGACCGTTCCATCCCAGTTGACCTTGACGTGAGCCGATGAATAGGCGTACGGCGTATCGATCCAGTTGAAAATACCGCCGGACATATAGGCAAATCCGCAATATCCAATACCTTCGCCTTTCTCAAGCTTGGGCCATTTCTCCTTGACTCTCACGGCCATTTTTTCGATGCAGGGCTGGATGCCGCAGCTTTCAAACTTGTATTGGCCGGGAGCCTCGTAGCCCGGAGCCACCGCGTTGATGCGACGGATTTCCAGCGGATCGATCCCAAGGTCCTTGGCGGCCCTGTCCAGCTGGGTTTCCGAACAGAACTTCGCCGGCACCGCGCCGAATCCGCGAATGGACGTTCCCCAAACGGTGTTGGTGTAGCAACGCACGCCGTCATAGCGATAGTTGGGGATCTTGTAAGGCATGGTGATGAAGGTGCCGGTCAGATAGAGCGTTGTTGCGCCCAATCCGGTGTAAGCGCCTCCATTGGTCATCGTCTTTACTTCAAACGCGACGATCGTGCCGTCCTTCTTCAGGCCAAGCTTCAAAGCCATATGCTGAGCGGTACGATGTTCCGTGGTGGTGAACTCCTCGTCGCGGTTGAAAACAATTTTCACGGGCCTTCCGGTCTTCATGGAAAGAATGGCCGCGTTGACCGCATCCGGCATCGTCGAATTTTTGCCGCCGTAATGGCCGCCGACATGGGGCTTGATGACCCGGACGTCTCCTTCGCGCAGCTTCAGGGCTTCGGCGATGTTCTGCTGGACGAAGTAGGGCGAACCGGTAGAGGTCCATACGGTCAATCTGCCGGTGCCTTTGTCAAAACTGGCAATGGTATTATGCACTTCCATCGCGCAGGGATGCGCCGCTTCAAGCACATAACGATCCTCGCGGACATAATCCGCCTCTTCGAATCCCTTGTCGACATTTCCCCACTCGATGTGGCGGGTAGCATTGATATTGCTCGGGAAATCGTCATGCACCATGGGGGCGTCGTCTTTGATGGCTTCAATCGGATCGAAAACGGCCGGCAACGGCTCATATTCGACCTCAATCAAATCCAGAGCCTTTTCAGCGATCTCTTCCGTCACGGCCGCCACGGCCGCCACCGGATCCCCGATAAAGCGGACCTTGTCCGTGCATAGAGCCTGTTGATCGGCTAATTCACGGAAACGTCTCCAGAGTCCCCATTTGCCCCCGGGCGTATCCTTCCCCGTAATGACGCATTTCACGCCCGGCAACGCTTCCGCTTTGCTGGTATCAATGCTGAGAATCTTGGCATGCGGGTATGGACTTCTTAAAAGCTTGCCATAGAGCATGTTGGGCAGCGTGATATCGATTGCGTATGCCGCCTCGCCCGTAACTTTGGCCGGCCCATCCACGTTGGGTGTCGGTTTGCCTATTATGGAATATTCTTTCATTATGCCCCCTTCCCTGATTTTGCCGTCTGCGCCCATTTTTGTGATGGCAATGACCTTGGCACCGGTATAGCCTTCGCTGCATTCTGTGCCTGCAGCCTCTTCGCGGCGTCGCGAATCGCTTCATTGATCATGTTGTACCCGGTGCAGCGGCAGAGATGGCCATCCATTTGTGCCTGTATTTCTTCCCTTGTCGGGTTGGGATTTTCATCCAACAGGGCCTTGGCAGCCATGATCTGGCCTGAAGTGCAGAATCCGCACTGGAAAGCCCAATTATCGATGAACGCCTGTTGAATCGGATGCAGCGTAGCGCCATCGGCAAGACCTTCTATGGTGGTAACGTTTTTGCCGTTTACCTGCATTGCCAAAATGGAGCAGGACTTGACGGCCATTCCGTCCACAATGACCGTGCAGGCTGCACAGGAACTGCTGTCGCAGGCCTGATGGGTGCCCTTGATCCCGATCAAATCCCTGATGACCTGAACCAGGAGAGTCTTCGGTTCTATAAAGAAATTATAGGACTCTCCATTCACAACAATATTTAACTCCCGTTTCATATCGTTCCCCCATTTATCGTGGAATTAGGCCTTCTGCGCTCTTTCCAAGGCAACTTTTCCCACTCGTTTGAGCAAAACTCCTGCCAATTCCCGCTTATAGTCCGCCGACCCCTCGATACCGGATACGGGATTGATTTCTGTTTTCGCTACCTCGGCCGCTTCTGCAAGCACGGCCTCGGTTATCTTTTTGCCTTTCAATACCTCTTCGGCGTTCTTCGCCCGGATCGGCGTTGTTCCAACACCGCCGAGACCGATCCTGGCATTGACGCACTTCTCCTTCTTGCTGTCGAGGGTGATCATTACAGCAGCCGATGCCAGGGCGTAATCTCCGTGAATCTGGGAGTATTTTGTGAAATAGACGCCGGAATTCGGCGGCAGGACCGGAACCTGAATTTCGGTAACCATCTCGCCCGGCTGGACCGTCGTTTCAAAAAAGTCCACGGCAAATTCCTCGGCGGCTACCATTCTCTCTTCGCCCTTGCTGGCAATCTTCAGTTTGGCATCCAGCGCAATCAGCGGCGGAGCCGGATCAACCGCCGGATCGGCATTGCAGAGATCGCCGACTACGGTGCCCCAGTTCCGCGTTTCGACTGAGGCGACATTCTCTTCCATTTCACACAACACACTGTACTTTTCTCGAACGATCTTTGATTTTTCAAGAGAGCGGTGCGTCGCCAGTGCGCCGATTTTCAGGCCGTCCTTTTCGTCAAACTTAATGTAATCAAGATCCGAAAGGCCTTTAATATCAATTATAAACTCGGGCGCAATCAACCGATGCTTCATAGCGGTGCAAAGCGACTGACCGCCGGCGATGACCTTATAGTCATCGTCCTTGTGTTGAGCAAGCAGATCGAGCGCTTCCTCAACCGTTGCAGCAGGCAAATATTCAAAATCAGTGGTAATGGTCTTCATTTCAGCTTGGACCCCCTTGTATTTACAGTTTTACTCTCTTCCCCAAAGGCGGCACTGGAAGCAATTGCCACATATCCTGAAGAGAATAGGAAGGACTACCCGCATATCCACTTGCTTCTCCGGCATGCTCCCCTGGTTGCGTGCGCGACTGTGCCGGACCACACACCTCCACGCCTCTATACTGCAGACGGAATCTCGGCTATGCGGTATTTACGTCAATGTACTTCTGAGGCCTTTAAACCCCTCTTTCCTTCGAACAGGTTCGCTCGCCCTGGCACCTCCGCTCCAGAGATTTTAAAAACACCAATCCTCCGGCTTTCTTAAACGGCAGTTGCCTTCACTGCTGTGCCTTGATTGCAGACGCCTAAGCCAACCGAGGATGGTATTTCCCTGTTAAGGATTAATCAGTAGATTTGGAAGGGGACGCGGTCGCCTTTAACTATATTCGCTGCAGCCGGGTACCGCATGCTTTTCAATGGCCCCGTGAGCTTCTTGCTATCCCCTCTGAAGTGATCCTGGAAACACAAGTTAAAATGCTTTCCTCTATAAAGAGAGCAATTTATACATGCACATCCCGAGATCGGGCATTTTATATTCATCCCACAATTCTTAGTCTTTCTTGCCATCTTCACATCCTCAAGTAAAAATCAATTCATGTTAAGGAAAGGAAGTTGCGGCTGTCAACGTAATAATTGAATTCTTGCGAGATCAAAATGCAGCCCAAGTGCAATATTCACAATTAGGTACAGCCGGTGGTACGGCCGTCTCAGTAGTGGTGCTCCAACCCCGGAACGGAGACCCTTTTGCCGCTATTTCCGCCGATCCGGCGCAGCGCAAAGCGCGACGCAACAGGGCCGGCGCCGTTGATGCATTGTTCCGTGCGACTCCGCAGATTCTCCTGTTGCGGAGCCAGGATCCCTATTGTTCGGGAATAAAGTGATCCGCCAGCTGGCCGGACGTAAAACCTACGGACGAAGCCTCGGGATCATGGAGCATGGTTTTGTCCCAAGCCTCGAATTCCTCCATCAGTCTATTATGGACGTCGGGCTGCTTTTCCTTAAGATTCGCCCTTTCCAGCGGATCTTCCGCCACATTGAAAAGGAAGGTGTTTTTCCCAATACGCAGCCACTTCATGTCCCCGTCGCGCACCGCGCTCTGCGAATTGTATTTGTATCTCCAGAACAGCTTGCGGGGAATCGGCGCGGCATTGCGCGTCAGGACCGGAAGCAAATCGACTCCATCCGGAGGATAGCCGGGGGCAGGAAGAACGCCTGCGGCGGAAAGAAGCGTGGGCATCCAATCCATGGAGATCGCCGCCTGATTTGTTGTGCGGCCTGCGGGAATACGCCCCGGCCATTGAATCAGGGCCGGCACCTTCAATCCCCCTTCCAGCAACTCGGTCTTCTTTCCTGTATGCGGCCAGGTATCCGAAAAACGCTCCCCGCCGTTATCGCTCGTAAAAATCACAATTGTATTCTTGGCAATACCTGCGTTTTTGAGCGCATCCAGCACGCGGCCCACCTGGTAATCCATCCGCTCCACCATGCGCGCGTAGGTTTTCAGTGAACCATTGTCAAAGCTGTATATCGAATCGAGCCGCCGGGAAACAGCCTCATCTTCCGGCCCCTCCCACGGCCAATGGGGCGCATTGAAATGCAGGCTGATAAAGAACGGCTGCAAGGACTTCGCATAGCCCTTGATCGCCTTGACGGCCTGGTCCCCCAGAAGATCCGTGAGATAGCCGGGCTGCCGGATTCTTTCGTCATCATTCCAGATTTCACTGGGCTCCTCTTTTGAGGGTGTTCCATTATGAGAGAAGTAATCGCCCCCGCCGCTATAAAACCCCCAAAAATGATCATATCCGCTCTTGCGCGGTCCAAAATTCGGCCTGTTTCCCAGATGCCATTTTCCAATCAGCATGGTTGCATATCCGGCCTTCTTCAGCAGAGAAGGAAGCGTAGGATGCTCTGGAGGCAATCCGACGTCTCGCGCGCCCAGCGGCTCTTCCCGCCCGACAGGAAGCCGGGACTGGTAGCGGCCCGTGATGAGGGTCCGAAGATGCACCGCGCGCGGCTGGTGGCGGTTCTCGGTGAGCACCCACTCGCGCGCCGAGTTCGTCTCCCCG
>CAZLHW010000264.1:0-6025 GCA_964559085.1 uncultured Acidobacteriota bacterium
TTGCCGGGTGGGATTCTCACCCACTGAAAATCCAAACCTTTCACAACGCACGCCCCGAAAGGGGCGACGCAAGTCATGACACTTCCTTCCTGGAGGAATATGGGCAATATTGCAGCAATACAACATTGCATAGAATGAAAGATATATTCTGCCGCAGGACTGCGCCGCCCTTACAGGGCTTATTGCGTCGCCCTGCGGCAACCCAGGGCTCGCGCCCTGGGCTGCTCTGCCACGCGCCTGCGGCGCTTACGCCGCCGTGAAGCGGGAATATCCGATCACGGCGGACCATTCCGATTTCCGGCGCGGCAACCACCATAGTTCATTTCAACGATTCCGCCGTGGTCGTGCCGATTGCCGGCGCCGTGAGCACCAACGGTGCGCGGCAGAGTAGCCCGGGCTGAAGGATGCGAAGCATCCGAAGGCCTGGGTTGTCGATCGCTAGATCCGTCAGCCCTGAAAGGGCGGGGCAGCCATTCGGATCGGCATCGTGATCGGCCTTTGATCTCGACTGCGGCCCCGATAGCGATTTCTATTCAGCCACGCCCAGAATCGCGCGCTTTACCAGGGTTCTCGCAATAGGGATCTTGTAGCCGTTCATTGAAAGCGGCTGCGCCCGCGCCACAGAAGCTTCAGCCGCTTCCGCGGCATTTTCCTCCGTGATCGGTTTCCCCTTCAAAGCTTTTTCCGCCGCGGCGGCGCGAACCGGCGCAGGCCCCACCGCGCCCAGTATGATCCGGGCTTCCGTACAGATCCCGTCTTTCTCGGCTATAACGGAAGCCACGCTGGCGATGGCGAAATCGATCGGTTTGCGGAGGGTAAACTTCAGGTACCTTTGCCGCGCGCCTTCCGGAGGCTTCGGAATCCGGATCTCACGAATCAGCTCGTCCGGATCAAGAACAGTCGAATTCGATCCCGAGGCTGCAAAAAATTCCGCGGCGGACAACGTTCTCTTTGTTGTCGCGATGCTCGCATCCAGCGCCATGAGCGCCGTAGCCAGATCCGACGGGCCGACAGCCAGGCATCCGCAACTAACACAACGGCAGGCTTCATTCCGGATTTCGCTGTCGCGGATCCCGGCAACGTCCTCCATGTGGATGCCTTTGAGGCGCTCCGAAGCAGGAATCCCTCCGGCCGTTACGCGCGGAATGCTGTCGTAGTGCGAGGCAGCGTATTCCGGCTGCCATTCAGCGGCTGCAGGCTCCTGCGCCCTTTCTCCCAAAAGAGCCCTGATGTCGCCTACGGCCTTCTGCGCCGAAGCCACCGCCTGAATCACCGTGGACGCGCCTTCAGCCATATCGCCGCCAAAGAAAATCTTGCCGCCCGGCGCAAAGGGCGCAGCCTCGGCGACCTGTCCGATTGCAATAATCACGGCATCGGCCTGCAGACACTCTGAAGGCGAGGCCTCGTCGTATTGCGGATTAAATCCGCCGTCCGCATCTCTTACCGAAAGGCATCGCTTTGTTTGAACGCCGCAGGCTTTGCCGTCAGCCGCCATAATCTCCCGGATGCCAAGGCGCGGGTGAATGAGAATTCCCTCTTCTTCGGCCAGCAGAATTTCCGGATCAAGCGCGAGCATTCTGTCTTTGGAAGCCGGATCGCGCGTTTCCAGACAAACAATGCCTACTTGCTGAGCCCCCGTTCTTCTGGCGGTTCGCGCCGCGTCGATTGCGACGCTGCCGCCGCCGATCACGATCACTCGATCGCCGAGCGGAACACTTTCGCCGGAATTGATCTTCCGGAGATAATCGAGCGCCGAATAAACGCCCGGCGCCTCTTCGCCCGGAACGCCCAGTTTCAGACTGCGCCAGGTGCCGCCGGCCATAAAAACCGCATCGGAGTCCGCCTGGATCTTCCGTGCGAGCGAACCATCCACGGCAATTCCAACCTCGAAACGGATGCCCATTTGCTTCAAAACCTGAATCTGTTTCCTTACAATTTCCTTGGGCAGACGATAAGGGGGGACGGAGTAAAGAAGCATGCCTCCGGCCTCGGGTAATTTTTCATACACCGTAACCGAATGGCCGCATTTCCTTAAATAGTATGCGGCTGCAAGCCCGGCAGGCCCCGAGCCGACAATGGCGATCTTTTTGCCGGACTCAACCTCGGGAGGAGCAAAATAGTCCGCCGCATGCTCCAGAATGAAATCGCCCACGGCCCGCTCCACGCTGTGAATGGCAACCGGTTCATCATAATCGCCGCGGTTGCAGTGCGGTTCGCAGAAGATGGGACACACTCTTCCGGTAATTGCGGGAAAAGGATTCTGAGTCAGCAAGGCGCGCGCCGCCTCCGGCATCTTGTTTTCGCGGATCAGGCGCAGGTAGCCGGGGATATCGATATGCGCCGGGCAATGGCCGGCGCAGCGGCGATCGGACGCCGGCGCCGCGCCGAAGATGGTATGGTAGCGGTGGTCCCCCAGAAGCGCGCTGCAGGTCGTGCCCCCTTTGCGTAGGCACGTGATGGGCCCGCCGATCTGCTGCGGGTAGCGGTAATACCAGCAGCGTACATCCTGGGCGAGGTTGCCGCCCACGGTCGCCATGTTTCTGATATTCGGGCCTGCGACCGAGTGCGCCGCCTCCGCCAGGAGGGCGTAGTCCTTTTTGATCACCGGAGACTTCACGATATCGGCAAGCCTGGCAAGCGCGCCTATTCTTATCCCCCGCGCGCCCGCTTTGATGTAATCAAGATTGGGAATCGTTTTGATGTTGACCAGGGCTTCGGGATAGTCCGCCATGCAACCGTCTCTCAGGCTGCTGAGGAGGTCGGTGCCGCCGGCATTGATTTTGGCTTTTCCCTTGTGTTTTGCCAGAAGCGACGCGGCATGCTTGAGGGATCGGGCGTTGTAGTGTTGAAAGGTCTTCATTATGCGACTCCTTTCGAAAGGGCCTTGAGAACTCGGTCAGGAGTCACAGGATATTGATATAACCATTCGCCAATCGCGTTGGAAGCGGCCATGAGAACCGCCGACGGGCCCGGAGCGGTCGCAATTTCAGCAATTCCCACCGCATGGAAGCGATGGCTGGGAAAAGGCGTTTCAAGAACAACGTTTTGAACATCAGGCAATTCCGCAAACGTCCTCCATTTGTAATCAATCAGGTTGGCATTGACGGCGTGTCCGGTCCGCCGGTCGAAAATCGTTTCCTCGAAAATGGCGCTGTCGATGCCGGCGGACCCCCAGCAGGCGTTGAGCTGGCCTTCGAGTCCCAGCGGGTCGATGATCTGGCCGATGTCGGTGGCGTTCACTACCCGCAACAACTTTATTTTGCCGGTTTCAATGTCTGCCTCCAACTCGACGAAAGACATCAAGCAGTTGCACATCGTGAAGTCGGATTCAAAGCGTCCGTAGCCGAGCAGAGTCCGGTCATTGCCCAGAAACCGCCATTTGATGTTCCGATCCGGATTTCCCTTCACAAAAATAACGCCGTCGGCCGTATCCAAATCTTTGGGATCGGCGCCAAGTTTCGGCGCCGCCATCTCCAGCAGCTTCTTTTTGGCATCTTCGGCTGCATTGATGACGGCGCTGCCGATCGCATAGGTTCCTCTGGAACCGACAGGGCCGAACTCGTAAGGAGTAACGAGCGTGTCCGCCGGAACCATTTCAATGCGTTCCGGTGGAATTTTGAGAACCTCGGCGGCCATTTTGATGTAATTGGATTTCTGGCCGGTTCCGAATTCCGCAACGCAAAGAAAGATGGTAGCGGTGCCGGTATAGGCAAGCTGCACATAGGCTTCCGCCGTATCCTCGCCGATATCGGCATTGCCATGCACGCCCACACCCACGCCGATGCGCTTCGAGCCGTTCGCCGCTGTCGGCTGGAGCCAGCCTTTCCCCTTTTCTTTCCACCCGAACGCTTTCGCCCCCGCATCCATTGCTTTCGTGAAATCGACACCCCTGTTTTCATAAAACACTCCGTCGCGCCAGTAATAGCCGCCGCCCGGCTTGACGAAGTTTTTCTTGTAAACTTCGAAGGGATCCAGTCCGGCCTTCGCCATCGTCAAATTGAGCGTCGGATTAAAAGCGCATTCCAGTTCCTGGCCGCCAAAACCCCGGGTGGATCCGGAAGCATTGCGGTTGGTGGCGACGATGACGTTTTTTAAATCCCAGTTGGGGCACTGGATCATGATCATCAATTCGCCTGCGCCGACGGCCACCTGGCATTGCGTGGTGGAAGAATAGTAGCCGGTATCGACATACCAGGTGCCCTGGATGGCGGTGATGGTGCCGTCCTTTTTCATCCCGACCTTCGCGTGGATGCGCGAGCCGATGCGGAGCGTGAAGTTCGCCATATGCTCTTCTTTAGTGCACATGAGTTTGACGGGCCGCAGCGGGGCGCGGGACAGAATGATGGCGTAAGACTGGACCTGCCAGCACATGAACTTGGTGCCGAAGCTGCCGCCGACATTGTGCCCGATGCTCCGGATCTCCACTTCGCGATTGAAGACATGAAACAGCGTCACCTTATCCATGTAAGGCGCCTGGCTGGTGCCGTATATGGTGGCCTTGTTGGGCGGCTCCCAGAAGGCGATGCACCCCAGCGCTTCGGCCGGGAGAGCGTTCGGTATGTTTTCGTAGCCGAAGGTCCCCTCGGTAATGAAGTCGGCTTCCGCGAATCCCTTGTCGACATCGCCGCGCACGACACCCTGCAGGCAGTTGGGACCGTATATAGGCGTGCCTCCGGGAATGATGTTGTTCTTGAGTTCTTCATAGAGACGCGGCGCATCGGGCTTGAGAGCGGAATCGATATCAAAAACCGCCGGCAGAAGCTCGTATTCCACGTCAATCAGGCTTAAGGCTTCTTCGGCGATCTGCTCGGACGTCGCCGCCACAAGAGCGACCGCGTCGCCGACATACCGGACCTTTTTATCCAGGACGCGCACAATACGGGGAGTGCCGCCTCTCCAGTCGGGAATGTCTTCCCAGGTCACGACGGCTTTGACGCCCGGAAGCGCTTCCGCTCTGCTCTTATCGATTCGTTTGATGTTTGCATGCGCATGCGGGCTGCGGAGGACCTTGCCATAAAGCAGGTTCGGAAACTTAAGATCATCCATGAACAGAGCCGTTCCGCGGACAATGTCCACGGCATCCCTTCGAGGAAGGGGCCTGCTTATATATCTATAGTCGTTGCTCATTGAGCTGCCTCCCTCTCTCCGCGACGGACGCGACGGCCCGCAGCACATGATAATGGCTGACACACCGGCAAAAATTGCCGGAAAGCGCTTCCTTGATTTCGTCCTCCGTGGGATGTGGATTTTCATTGAGAAGGGCCCTGGCGGTCATGATCATTCCGGGAGTGCAAAAGCCGCATTGGAACGCCGCATGGTCGACAAAGGCCTGCTGCAGCGGATCCAGCGCACCCGTCTTCGGATCCCTCAAGCCTTCAATCGTCAGGATGGATTTGCCGTTGCATTCGATGGTGAGAATCTTGCAGGAATGGACAGCCTTGCCGTCCATGATGACGGTGCAGGCGCCGCAGGCGCCCTGGCCGCAGGCAGCCTTGGTTCCCGTTAATCCAAGCGTTTCTCTCAGCGTGTAGACCAGCGTGTGCGCGGGATCCAGCTGTCCCGGCTTCGCGCCGATGTCGAGTTCATAGTTCTGCCCATTGACGTTTATATGGATTGATTTCGCCACAGCCACTTCTCTACCCCCATGCATCGTGTTGACTCAGAGGCCCGATAGAGCGCACCCGCTCACTTCAGGTTTTGACGAGGTAAAATAATACCTGCAATCCCTTTTACCTCACAGTGAAATTGTTCCCGGGGTCGGACCGAAGTAAAGCCTATAGCGTCATGGAGATACCGCAAAAATCATGCTGTTTTTCGGCATTGGATGCGATTTTTGCCCTGCTTTTTTCGTTTTAAGGGCTTTGCCTCCTTCCACAATCCGGCGGCTCACCGTCCAGCAATCTTTCCCGGGTTGCCTGTAACAGAGGATTTGCCGGGGGTTAAGTTTTTCTTCGCACTCTTGGCGTCTTGGCGGCCAATTCGGCTTAACCTCCATGGCGCAAAGAACACGAAGCATCGCAACCAA
>CAZLHW010000265.1:0-2025 GCA_964559085.1 uncultured Acidobacteriota bacterium
AGGGACAAGCCTCCACGGTCAACACTGAAACAGCGTCCGTGGGTGCTCTGATCGCGCCTGTTCAGATGGAGCTTCTGCCGCTCAACGGCCGAAACTTTACCGATCTTCTCAGCCTGGCGGCCGGTGTCGCAACGGTACCGGCAACGGGCGGCGGAGGAGGCCAGTCGCCCACCGCATACGGCCAGTCAACCAACTATTCCGTATCCGGTTCGCGCCCCGTCGGAATGGCCTATATGCTGGATAACACCGATATTCGCAACCAGATGGATCATGGTGCCGGTGTCAGCGTAATGGGGACTTCGCTCGGCATGGAGGCTATCCAGGAGTTCACGATCCTGCCAAATACCTACAGTGCGGAGTGCGGAGGATCGGGTGCGGCCGTCAACGCGGTCACAAAGTCCGGCAGCAATGAACTGCACGGCACAGTTTATGAGTACATCCGCAACAGCGCTTTGGATGCGAGAAACTACTTCGATGTTCCCGGCCAGAAGAAACCGAGTTTCAAGCGGAATAATTTCGGCGCCTCGATCGGTGGGCCGATCAAGAAGGAAAAAGCCTTCTTCTTTTTCAATTATGAAGGCCTGCGTGCGAGTACGGGTTTGACAAGCCGCGCGGTGGTTCCGACATCGCTGCCCGAGCTTTTCCGGGCCGGCGGCATGTCACAAAACGAGAGCGGACAGTGGGTGGGCGCTTTCGGACCGATAAACCCGGTGGCTCAAAGCATTTTCGCTATGTACCCGCTTGCCCAAAGCCCGTCGCAATGTCCCAATATATCCGGCATCAAGCTTCTGCCCGGCACCGGTCTTTACTGCTCCAACGAAAAGCAGATCGGAAACCAGGATTATTTCCTGGGTCGTGTGGATATTAAGCTCGGCGATAGAGATAGTATGTTCGCCCGCTATGCAAGGGAGAGTGCGTACCAGGTTCTTCCCTATGTATACACTCAAGTCCCCGGATGGCCGGAAGTGGACCATGAGAGAAACCAGTACCTTACGATTGACCAGCAGCACATGTTCTCGCCCACAACGGTCCACGATATCCGTTTCGGCTATGTGCGGCTGTACACAAATACGGCGAACGGCGGTATCAACGGAACCGGAACCGCCCTGCAGCAAGTCCCCGGCCGGCAGGATATGGATTTTTCGCCCGGCCACGGGCTTTCTTCTTTAGGCCCCTCTCCGTCGAGCCCAAGCCGTCCCGTCATGAACAGGTACAGCATCGGAGACAATGTCTTCATGTCGCTGGGCGCGCATAGCCTGCGTTATGGAGCCACCGTAACGCGCATGCAGCTGAATATGCTGTGGAATCAATATTCCGGCGGCGCGTGGATCTTTTCAAATCTGGGCGGCGCTATCGGCCCGCTGGGCGGGTCGTTGTACGGCATGCCGTTGCTGGGTATTACTGCAGCCGGAGACGCTTACACCTATACGACTCCGGATGGGAAGCGTTTCCCGTTTAATCCAAGCCGCTACTGGCGTCAGATTTACTTCTCTCCCTTTATCCAGGATGACTGGAAGATCACAAAAAGAATCACTTTAAATCTCGGGTTGCGCTACGAGTGGGCCAGCAACCCTGTGACGGTCGGGGAGCCGGTGTTTACGATCAACAATTTAACTTCACCGACGACGACGCAAGACGATTTCATCGCCGTGAAGCATCCATTTAAAAGCAATCCGAACAATCGGAACTTCGATCCGCGCATCGGGTTTGCCTGGTACGTATTTGGGAATCACAAAACGTCAATCCGCGCCGGATTCGGCACGTTTCATGAGCCTGTTACCTCGCGGACCTATGCGAACAACAACACCTCATTCCGCCCGAATCAGCCGTTGTTCTTTCTTTTCTTTACCAGCGGTTTGTTCCCCAATCTGCCCAACGATCCCCACCAGATCATAAATAGCCCGATTATGGGAAATTCGCCGGCCAACAGCAAGATCGCCTGGTACTACGCTCTGCCGAATACTGTGGACAAAGCCCCGTATATGATGCAGTACAACGTGACGGTGCAGCATGAGCTGATGGCCG
>CAZLHW010000265.1:2035-5136 GCA_964559085.1 uncultured Acidobacteriota bacterium
GGACCGTTTTGTCGGTCGGCTATAACGGATCCAAAGGCAAAAACCTTTTCCTGTGGTCCAATCAAAATCCGCCGCTGGCATTTTCCGATCAATCGGCTGAATGGCGGCAGGCGAATGCCGCAAATTGGCCCGGGGCTACCGGCCAAGGCCCGCGGGGAACGGTGGCCAATCCGTTTGTGGGCCTGTACTCGAATCCCAACTTCCAGGCAGTGGAAGGCGTGACGCCCAATGCACGCTCCACGTACAACGGCCTGCAGATCAGTCTGGCCCGGCAGTACGCCAAGAGCCTTGTGGGCAATGTCGCGTACACGTATTCCAAGTGCCGGGATAATGCATCGGCCACCAACAGCTCGGAACAGGGCCAGTGGGCAGTCTATAATACCTACGATCCAGAGTTTGATTATGGCCCCTGCAGCTTCAACTCTGACCATGTGTTTACCGCCAACGCCCTGTACCGGTTGCCGTTCAAGGGCAATCGGGCGGTGGACGGGTGGCAGCTCGGCACTATCGTCACCCGCTATACCGGGCTTCCCTTTAATGTCCAGAATCAGTTCGGGGGCCAGTATCAATCGGCAACGGGAGGCGCGACGGAAGGCGAACGTCCGAACCTGGTGCCCGGCTGCAATCCCATGACCCGAAAGAGAGAACAGTGGTATAACCCGGAGTGTTTCGTGTACGCACCCTACGGCACTCTCGGCAATTCCAAGCGCAACTCGCTCAACAACCCCGATTACTTCAATATGGACTTCTCGATCGTGAAGGACACTAAGCTGAATGAGCGGCTCAATATGCAGTTCCGGGCGGAGTTCTTCAATGCTCTGAACCACCCCAACTTTTATTTCGGATCCCAGGCCTACCTGATGGGCACTGCCGGCATCGTCACTCCGACGGATCCGCGCTATCGGTATCTTTCGGATCCGGCTGCTTACAGAAATCCCGACGGCGCCATCTGCAACGGCGGCCAGGGTCCCTGTTACTCAACTTCAACCGGGCTGACGGCGACGATGCCCGGAAGCCAACGCCAGATTCAATTTGCCTTGAAGTTTTTGTTCTAAATTTATTTCTTGGGGTCGGACCACGATAAGCTTTGCATTTTATTGAGGATGACTCAATTTTGCAGATATAAAAAGGGCTTTAGATGCATTTTTTGAGTGCGAAAAACGCGTCTAAGCGAGATCCTCTATGGATCCGGGCAACTGCAATATCTTACAAGCCGAAAATGGCATCAAAAAATGAACCTAAGGCCGTTTTTAACCTCAATTTTTGCGTCATCCCTATATAAGCAGGGGATTTATCGTGGTCCGACCCCGTGGATTGAGGCGCCCTATGTCGACACCGAATGACAAGCGGAATGAAATGATTGAATCCATAATCCGGCAGCACCCGGCCCTCGCGCGGGAGCGCACACTGCTGGTCCGCTTTCTGGATGCAAAAGGCTGGGTAGACGATGCGCTCCAGGTATTCGAGTATTTGAATTTGATCCGCGAGGGGGGGCTTTTAATGCGGCTGCAGGGCATTCTCTCCGCATTCTCCTTTCCCGGACTGTCGGAGATCGCCTTCATTATTGAAACGCTCTCCAGAATTGGGGAGGCCAATCTTTATGCGGTTCGTTTGATCGGACAAAAGGCTTACGCCTATGGCGCCACCGCATGGGCCTTCCAGCATCCCATGCCGCCGCTGCCTTCGGGAGACGCTCAAAAGCTTCGCCAATGGTCGGGAGAGCACCGTGTGCAATTAGGCCAGGCAGAATGGAGTCGGATGGGGGAAGCGGCCATGACCGCTTTGTTGCGACAATGCACCAGCGCCCGTATCCGTTCCGGAGATTTCAAGCTGCTGTTGAGGATCAGCTGCAACAATCAGCCTGCCGTATTGGCCCGTGCCATATACGAAGGGTTTGAGGCCGCAACAACTTTTGAGCGGGGAGTGCATCAAACGCTGAAGTGCAACTACCCTAATTAACGAACCGCCTGTTTGACAAAGCGGTGCGCACCCTCGATCCGCGCATCCCAATCGCTACAGCAACCCCGTGCTGAAATAGCGTTCCGCTCTGTCCGGCAGGACTGTTGCTATTATCCAGTCGGGATGCTCGCGGGCGATTTGCCGCGCCGCCCAGACGTTTGCGCCGGATGAGGTGCCGCAGAGCAGGGACTTGGTTAGCCCGAGTTCTCTTGTGGTTCGGATAGCGTCTTCATCGCTGACTTCAAGGATGCGATCGATCAAGGAAACATCGAGTATATCGGGGATGAAGCCGTCGCCAATGCCCTGAATCTGGTGCAATCCGGGTTCATGTCCCAGCAGGGCGGATACATTCTTGGGTTCTACCGCGACAATCTGAACGCCGGGATTGTTTTTTTTCAGGAAGGATCCGATTCCCTGTATTGTCCCGCCGCTGCCGATGCCGGAGACAAAAGCATCGATTTTGTTGCCCGCCTGCCGCCATAGCTCGGGGGCAGTGTATTCATAGTGCGCCTGGGCATTATGGGGATTTTTAAACTGCTGCGGCATGTAGGCATTATTGGCGGCGGCGAATTCTTCGGCCTTTCGGACTGCTCCGGCGATGCCTTGGGTGTCCGCCGTCAAAATCAGTTTTCCGCCCAAAAATTTGATGATATTTCTTCGTTCGATGCTCATGCCTTCCGGCATGACGATATGGACCTCATATCCCTTGGCCGTTCCAACCAGAGTGATTCCGATGCCGGTGTTGCCCGACGTAGGTTCCACTATTTTCATTCCGGGTTTGAGAATTCCATCGCGCTCGGCCGCTTCAATCATGGCCAGGGCCACGCGATCCTTGATGCTGCCGCCGGGATTAAGAAATTCGGCTTTGGCAATAATGTTTTCGTTTCGAAGTCGAACAATGGGTGTATTCCCAATCAGATCCAGAACATCACAAGCTCTCATAGGCCTCCATTAAATGCCGGTACTCCTGTCACCGAAACTGAGTTCTATCCGGGTGGATCAGCTGAGCGACATGCCTCCATCCACCGGTACGATCAATCCCGTAATAAAGGATGCAGCCTCAGAGCACAGCCAGAGAACGGTCTCCGCCATATCTTCAGGATTCGCCAGGCGTCCAAGAGGAATCATGGAAAGCAAACGTT
>CAZLHW010000265.1:5146-6025 GCA_964559085.1 uncultured Acidobacteriota bacterium
CGTTCCCTTGCGCCTTCAACGGAGGCGAGGTAATTGTCGGAGAGACGGGTGTTTTCGGTGAATCCGGGGCAGATGCAGTTGACCCGGATGTTTGCCGGTCCTCCCTCGAGCGCGGCGACTCGCGTCAATCCGAGCAGGCCTGTTTTTGTTGAGCCGTAGCCTGCAAACCCCCGCACGGATTGTAGGGCCTGGAGGGAAGAGCAGTTGACAATCGCTCCCTTCTTCTGTTTCATCATCTGCCGCATTTCATATTTAAGGCAGAAGAAAACGCCCGTCAGGTTGACATCCAGATGGCGCAACCAGGCGTCGGCGGGGCTATCGACGATAGGGCAGATAGGGATGCGCACGCCGTCCGGACCGATGCCGGCATTGTTGAAGGCAAAGTCGAGCGATCCATACAGCTCGACCGTACGGGCGACCAGGGCCTCGACTTGGGCTTCTTGGGATACATCGCACTGGACGAAGGCCGCGTCTCCTCCTGCCTCCCGGATCCAACGTACGGTTTCACGGCCGTTTTCAACATCCATGTCGGCCACGACGACCCTTGCGCCTTCCCGGGAGAATGCCTGCGCCGTTGCGCGCCCGATACCTGCGGCCGCGCCGGTTACAATCGCGGCTTTGCCTGCAATCCCCATCCGGTTGTTCTCCCCATAACGCTTCATCCTCACGCCTCCCTTTATGGAATTAAAGCCCCTATTCTACCTCCATTGAGCCTGACTCCGGATGCTTTATAATGCTGTTCCGGATGGAGGATTAGGAGCGTTCTTCAGGATTCCGTCAAAAGCCCCGCCTTCGTGGAGACGACGGCAGAGCTGCAGAGGTGGCTGGATACTTCCGACAGGATTCTTATCGGAGCGGGTGCGGGCCTTACGGCGGCCG
>CAZLHW010000266.1:0-6001 GCA_964559085.1 uncultured Acidobacteriota bacterium
CGTGACCTTTGCGGCATCCAGCATGGCTTCGATCAGGTTTTCCGGCGTGGGAACCCAAATGACATCCTTGCCCTCCTGCCCGATAGTCGGCTCATACTCCTGTGCCGCTGCGGTTCCCAGGAGGAAACCACACAGCAGCATTCTCCACGCAAGTGCGAGCATCCTCTTCATATCTTCAACTCCCCCGTGAGTCGGCAATCGGCGGTCTGCAGTATTGAATCCGCACGGCCGGCTATCCGCTGCCGAACGATTTTAACATCGCGATGCAATCCAGCCGCTGCTGCAAAGAGTGAAACATTCACCGCAAGCGCGGCATGAAAGTTCGGCCCCTTCCACAAGTTCGGGCCTTCTCTCGATGCCTCGACCTTTGAAGTAAATCTTATTCGCTTTTTTGACACCCGCGCAATAGCGGACGCAGAGGCCGCAGAGACTGCAGTCCGTGATGCCGGTTTTAAATCTGGATGCGCGAACCCCATATTCTTCGGCGTAAAGCTGCCATGCG
This sequence comes from uncultured Acidobacteriota bacterium, assembly GCA_964559085.1. GTDB lineage: Bacteria > Acidobacteriota > UBA6911 > UBA6911 > UBA6911 > UBA6911. The sequence goes on from CAZLHW010000266.1 coordinate 503, forward strand.
GGATAAAGGAGTTCGATGATCATCCGTCGAATGCGCATCACCTTTTCAGTGCGGGTCTGCACCTTTAAGCCGTCCTCCACCGGGTAGACACAGGAGGCTACCAGGCGCTTCCGCCCCCACTTTGTTTCGATTTCGACCATACACATGCGACAGCCGCCATACTCTTCCAGCCTGTCGTCATGACACAGGGTTGGAATCTTAATACCAAGCGACCGTGCGGCCTCTAGGACCGTTGTCCCTTCGGCGGCTTCCACCGCCTGCCCATCGATTTCCAGTTTTACGTTTGCCATGGAGACCTCATTACGCTTCGGTTCCGAGCAGATTCCCTGCTACCGGAGATTGTTTCTGAATCGTGTATGCCGGTACCTTGGTAACGGCTGAGAATTTTTCAGGACAAGCGGTGAAGCACGCGCCGCACTTGATGCACTTTTCCTGGATGATGGTGTGGACTTTGTCTTCCGACCTGTGGACGGCGCCGACCGGGCAGCTCCGCAGGCAGGCCCCGCACTGCTCGCATTTCTGCTGATCAATTTCATAGGCGATCAGGGCGGTGCAGACGCCGGCCCGGCAACGCTTCTCTTTTATATGCTCCAGGTATTCTTCGCGGAAATATTTGAGGGTGCTGGTCACAGGGAAGGGAGCCGATTGACCCAGCGCGCACAAGGAAGCGGCTTCCATGAATTCGGCAAGCTCTTCCAGAAGCTGCAGGTCCCCTTCTTCGCCGCCTCCGCATGTGATGGTGTCAAGGATATGCAGCATCTGCCGCAGGCCTTCGCGGCAAGGAACGCACTTGCCGCACGATTCGTGCGCGAGAAAATTGGTGTAGTATCGCGCCGTATCGACCATGCAGGTGTTCTCGTCCATGACGATCATGCCGCCGGCACCCATCATGGAGCCTACCGTGGTGAGTTCATCGAAATCGACCGGGAGATCCAGGAGAGATTCGGGAATAACGCCGCCGGAAGGGCCGCCCGTCTGCACCGCTTTGAATTTCTTCCCCTTGGGCACGCCGCCGCCGATTTTGAAGATAATATCGCGCAGGGTTATGCCCATGGGGACTTCAACGAGACCCGTGTTCCGGACCTTCCCGACCAGAGAGAAGATCTTGGTCCCCTTGCTCCCTTCCGTCCCCATGCTTCGGAACCATTCCGAGCCCCTGTTAATAATGTGAGGGACATTCGCCCATGTCTCGACGTTGTTGAGGCAGGAGGGCTTTCCCCATAATCCTTTTTCTGATGTGTGGATATATTTGGGGCGGGGTTCGCCCACATGGCCTTCGATGGCGCTCATCAGCGCGCTCGATTCACCCGAAACAAAAGCCCCGGCGCCGCGGTGAATTTTTACATCGAACGAAAAACCGGATCCCAGAATATTCCGACCAAGCAAACCGTAGTGTCGCGCCTCTTCGAGAGCTTTTTCCGCGTGCCTGCGTGCAAGCGGATATTCCTGGCGCACATAGATAAAACCTTCGGAGGCCCCGATAGCATAGGCGCCGAGAATCAAGCCTTCCAATACACTATGGGGATTTCCTTCGAGTATGCTGCGATCCATGTAAGCGCCCGGGTCGCCTTCGTCTGCATTGACAATCACATACTTGGGTTCGCCGGGAGCCTTGCGCGTCGTTTCCCACTTTCTGCCGGCTGGGAACCCCCCGCCGCCGCGTCCGCGCAGGTTGGCTGCCTTGACTTCGTTGAGCACCGCCTCGGGCGTCATTCCGGAAAGGGCTTTGGCCAGCGCGCTGTATCCCCCGAGCGCAATGTAATCCAAAATGCTGGAAGGATCTATCCGGACGTTGTTTTCCAGCAGGATTCGCTTTTGATTTTTATAAAAGGGGATTTCGTCCAGATGCGTCAGCCGTTTGCCGCTAACCTCGTCCAGATAAAGAAGGCGTTCAACGGCTTCGCCGCCGTCATTCAGCTTGTCCACTATGTCGGAGACATTCTTCGGCTGCGTTCCCACGTAGCATATGTCCGAAGGCTGAATGACGATCAGCGGTCCCCGCTCGCAGAAACCGTGACAACCCGTTCGCCGGACTCCCACTTTGTCGGCAAGGCCGCGCTTCTCGATTTCACTTTCCAGGGTTGCGGCAACCGTTTCTGCGCCGTAGGCGCGGCAGCCGGTTCCGGCGCAGACCGCCACCCACGTCTGTTTGGCGTCGCGTTTTGCGGCGATTTGTTCTCTCAGTTTTTCAAGATCTGCAGCAGATTCTAAGCGAGACATGCCTGCGCCTCCTCTTTATCCAGTTCCTTGATGATTTTTTCGAGCTTGCTCCGCGACGGATCGCGGTAGTACTGGCTGTCAATTTGAACGACGGGGGCCAAAGCGCAGCAGCCGATGCAGTGAACTGTCTCGAGCGTGAATTGCTGTCTGCTGTCGGTTTGTCCGGGCTGAATGCCGAGCATCGCGGATACGCGTGTCAGCATTTCCTGCGCCCCGCGCACATGACATGCGGTTCCGGTGCAGACTTGTACGATATGCCGCCCGCGCGGCTCCAGACTGAACGCTTCATAGAAATTTGCGATGATGTAAATCTCCCGCAGCGGGACGTTCAGTCGCCCGGATATCCAGTTCAATATGTGGCGCGGCAACCAGCGGAATTTTTCCTGCACATCCAGGAGGACCTGTATCAGCGAGTTTTTCTGGAAGTCATATTTCCGCAGGATGGCGTCCGTTTTAAGGAGATCCTCGCGGATATCCAGTATCGCGCGTTCCTTCTTTTTTATCTGCCCCAGGCTTTCCGCGTGATATTTTGCTTCATTCTCAAGATAAGTCAGCTCATCAAGGAGCTGCCGTTTTTCAATACCCATGGAATACGCTTCACCCAGGACGTCCAGTCCCTGAAGCAGAAGATCATATTTATCAGGAGCGTGCGGTTGACCTGCGGCAGCGATCCCGGGACCCTGCGCTTCTCTGCGAAGAATGCTGAGGCTTAAACCGCGCCGCACAGATTCCAGCAACTTGTCGGAATCACACGGTTTCGTCAGGAAGTCGAAAGCTCCGAGCTTCATGGATTCTACCGCGGAATCCACGGTGCCTTGTCCCGTGACAACAATTGGAACCACGGCAGGCTCCATTTTGACCAAACGAGCGATGGCTTCAACGCCGCTCATCCCTGTCAACTTGAGATCCAGCAGCGCCACCCCAGGATGCTGCGAACCGGCTAATTGCATTCCCTGTGCGCCGGTTCCCGCTGCGGCGACCCGATAGCCGTTCTTCTCAAGAAGCCGGCTGCATGTTTCCGAGAAAGCCGCATCCTCGTCGATGATCAGTACATCAATCGGACGCGTTGCCGCCTGAGCTTCAGCCGATTGATTCTCCGCATTCATAGGCAAACCCCTGTTGGCTAATTATGTTTGTGAAGCCTTCTTTGAACCCGGTAGCAAACAGACACAACACTACTCGCGGTAATCCCAGCAAAATGCATTCCGTTGCTTCGATCAGCGTTCAGGACGCCGGGTTCCTGCTCCAGGACTGAATCTTTTCAATTATATACAGGGAGGGTACCCTCGCAGAGCCGCAAAAAGAACTTGGAGCAAGAGTGGTACATTCTGTGCCGATCGCCCGTGGAGCCGGTGCGGAATGAATCAATATTGGAGACGAATCGCTCCTAGCCTGAGTTTCCGAGTTAGGCAGCAGATTGTCAATATCAAAGGGACGAAAACGCCCAATTGACGCTGGTTTTCGAAGGATAGCAGCAAGGGCAAAAATGTATATACTAACTGGCCACAAACCGGTCGAGATTGAGAGCGCGGAAAATCTGGTTTTGTTGTCCGTCCAAGCGAGTCAGTGTGCGTTCGGAGCGCGGGCGGCCGCCAATATGAAGCCGTTCGGCGATTTGCGCGGGATAGTAGTTTGTAATTTCTTTCATCCTCGTGACTAGGGCAACGCTTCCAGGGCGGCATCTGCATTTACCAGTCCGGCGCCAGTAGCATCGGCTCCCCAGGAGTAGGTTGTCGGCAGCCCATTCGGTCCATAAACTTTGAGGGAGCCCGGCGCAAGGCAGATCGCCGTGCTTTCAAGAATATCTTCCGCATCTGCGGCTGTAAGCGCCGGATTTTTCTGCGCCATCAGGGCAACAATGCCTGTAACGTGCGGGGCGGCCATGCTGGTGCCGCCGAGGAAGTAGTAGGATGTCTGACCGCTGTTGACCTGGTAAGGGCCAACCACCCAGCTTCCGGGCGCGGCCACGTCGAGATCCTGCCCGGGCAGTTCGCGGCTTGAAAAGTCGGCAATGTAGAACTGTTCGGGATTCGTCGGGTCCTCAACATCCAGGTTGTGCCACCATCGGGATTGCAGCCACTCGCCGGCCCAACCGGCGGCCGCGCCGGAGATGCCGGGCGCATAGCCTCCGGGGTATCCCATTCCTGCTTCGCCCCTGTTCCCGGCGGATGCGACGATGATAACGCCCCGGCTGATTGCATAGTCAATCGCGGCTTTTTCGACCGCATCCAGCTGGGAGCCGCCCAGGCTCATGTTGATAACCACGGGGAAATCGGCCAGCGGGCCGGCTTTCAAATCGGCAACATAGGTGATGCCGCGCGCGATTACGGAAGACCATCCCGAGCCGTTCTGATTAAGAACCTTGACCGGAATTACCGTGGCCATGGGGGCTACCCCGTTGCCGGGGGTGCCGCCGATCGCGTAGCCGACGATGGTGCTGATAACGTGCGTCCCGTGGGAGTCCTGATCATGCTGCCATTTATTGGGCTGACTGGAAACGGTTCCCATCTCACCGCCGCCGCCGCCGAAACTGATGCCGTATTCCTCGGCGATTCTCTCCTCAGGGAAATACTGCCGCCAGGAATCCACCAAACCGGTATCGAGTACCGCAACATAGACGCCGGCGCCATCATAGGCGACAGTGCGGTTGCCGAATCCGAAATCGGTTACATTGACGGCATCGAGATTCCAGGTGCTCAGGGCGTTAGAAAAATCATCAACCGGGACGGTGTCTACCGGGGCCCCGGATCGCGCCGCATCCGGATTCGCCGCGGCTACGTATGGCAAGGACAAGATCGCATCCAACATGTCGGCCTGAACCTTCATCGTCACCGCATGGATTGCCGGGATCACATCCCGCACGGTTCCATACTTCCCAAGATCGGCAAGAATGTCTTTGCTGACGTCCGTATTGAGAATTACATTAATGCCGATCATGGCCTTCCGGCTTGCGCCGGGTGCCGGGAAAGAGACGCCGGTTACAATGATCGCCATCAACAGCGTAAAGATCAAACGCCGGACCATATTTCACCTCCCAAACTTATGCCGCTTTTCTGATTGTCATTCGGACCATCCATCGATGCCTGCAGAGTATGACTGTGGTCGCATCCCTGTCTGCCGAGCCGCCCCGCAGTTTTCTTTCCTCGATGATTACACAACTATATACCCAACCATAAGACTTTCATAATTCCAGTAAAAAATCATTCGCTCCAACGGCTGCACTGTTGAGGGAAGAATAGGGGGTAATCGAAAGTGCGAGGCGATGGCTATTTTCCCGGC
>CAZLHW010000267.1:0-5991 GCA_964559085.1 uncultured Acidobacteriota bacterium
GTGCACAATCACCCCCTGGTCTTCCCAATAAAGGTGGATTCCCTTAATTGTGTTTCTTCAGATATTGCCGGATCAGAAACTTCATCATGTCGCCGGGGCCTTTGTTACTGGAGTAAACCCGATCGCAGAAGAACATCCTATGGGGGTCTTCCTGTGTAAAAGGCTTCCATAGCGGCATGTCCGAACCGTCGGCGTCCGTTCCGTTCGGATCGCCGGAACGAATAAAATTGGCCCAGTAGTTGCACATCATCCGCGCAAGATCATAGTGTTTTCCGGCGAAGGGCCGCCAGCATTTAGCCAGCGTTTCGAAAAAGAACCATAGATCCACGGAATGAAAGGCACCCGGATTGTCCCAGCCGGGTATCTCGGCATTGAATACCCAATAATACATGGGCGTCCTTTCCCCTGTCCTGGCTCTCGCGTCGGCAAAAATCCGGATTGAAAATTCCAGATGACTTACAGTGGCTTTATGGAGCATTTCAGAGAGGCTGTTATTGTAGGAGGCGCAGAGTCTGAGAAATTCGTCGGCATCTTCTCCGTACGCTTCTTTGGCGAACATCCTGAACTCATCGACGGACTTGACTTTGGGCTGGTCCGGAAATTCGGTTGCCGTGTGCCCGAACATCATGGGCACCAGTTGGCATTGATTCGTCATGAAACGCTCGTTGATGCGGCCGACATAGAACTTGCCGTCAATCATGGGACTCCAGAATTTTTTGTACTCCACCATCTTGTCCCTGACGAATACTGCATCCAGTCTGCGGGCCTCCGCAAGAGAGGACACTCCCAGAAACCTGAAGAAGTCGATCCCATCCTGTTCGGCTTCGGCCAATTCCTTTTCGCGGTGAAAAAAGCCGCCGGGATAGGCTGTAAGTGTCAGCCCGCTGTCGACAATGGCCTTCTGAAAAAGGCCTTCGTTCTGGGGCGATACCACCTGGGTCATGACGCTTCCGCCGCCGGCAGATTGGCCTCCGATCGTAATATTGTCCGGATCGCCACCGAAGGCGGCGATATTGCGCTTTACCCAACGCGTTCCGAATTGCTGGTCCAGGTGTCCGAAGTTGGCGGGTGCCTCCGGATTTTCCGCGGTGATTTCCGGGTGGCAGAGGAACCCGAAAACATTCAGCCTGTAATTGACGGTGACCACGACTATGCCGCGCCGCGCGATGCGTTCGCCGTCAAATTCCATCTCGGCAGTATTGCCTTCCTGGAGACCGCGGCCGAAGTACCAGACGAAGACCGGAAGCCTTTCATCCGGCTTTCGCGCCGGCGTCCATATATTGAGATGCAGGGAATCTTCACTCATCGCGATGGACGTATCCACGTTCCATTCCCTCGAATATATGTTTTCAGGATCTTCTCCCGGTATGTGCTGCATCGATATAGGAGCGAATTTGTAAGCATAAAGGATTCCGTCCCAATTTTTTGCCGGCTGAGGCGGTCTCCAGCGATTTTCTCCAACCGGAGGCGCCGCGAACGGAATGCCTTTAAAAGAAGTGATTCTCGGATCGGCGGCCGGCAAACCTTCGACGAGACCATTTTCAACCGGGACTCTTCTTAGCATGATGTCTCTCCCTCCCGGTGCCTTCGCGCCGGTCGACAATGTGTTGCGATTCTAGGGCGCGCCGGATTTTCGGACTTTCACGGCTTTCAGATCTCCGGTGGGACACACGGCTTCGCAGGCGCCGCAGCCGTTGCATTTCGAAGGATCAACACCCGGGTAGGATTCGTACGCTTCTTCATACCATCGAACTTCAATGGCCTTATAGGGGCAGGCGCCCACGCAGGCATGGCACTCGCTAACGCCCCATAAACATAAAGAGGTGTCGACACGGGCCTTCCCTATGACGTATTTGTTTTTCTGCTCCAGGTTTAAGTGCTGCAAGGCTCCACTGGGGCATACCGATGTGCAGGCATTGCATTCTTCATTGCAGTAATGCGTTTCATACCGGACAACGGGCGACAGGAATCCAAGGACGCCGGATTGTCCCGTATCCGCATGAATGATTCTGGATGGGCAGGCGCGTATGCAGTTGCCGCACCGCATGCACAGACCCGTAAACTCGGCCTCTGAAATGGCGCCTGGCGGCCGCAGCGGGGCGTCTTCAGACCTCGCCTGACCGATTTTTTGCGCTGCCAAACTGCATCCCAAGCCTGCTGCGACGGCGAGGAACACCCTCCTTGCCGTTGGAAAAGAATTTCCCCGCGTCGCTGTCGCGCCGGACTCTGTTCTGTTTTTCTTCCGCAGATTTCCGCAAAAAGATCCGATATTTTCAAGAAGATCCTGGGTGGCGCCCAGCGGACATATACGGGCGCACCAGAAGTCACCCGAAGTAACTGTCAATAAAAGAAGCACAACAATGCCGGACAGTGAGACCAGAGCCGCTGCCGCGTCCGTTGCGTTATAGACGGAAAATGCATTGTTCAGGAATGCCAATGGGTCCATCCACAAGAAAAGCGGATAGCCCAAAATGGCGCCCGCGGCCGTGAGTATAACGATGAATTTGCCTATGGGAGGGGATCGCTTCCACCAGATTTTGGCCGGGAATTTTATGCCTGAAACCGCATCGAGCAGCAGACCGGCCGGGCAAACATAACGGCAGAACCATCTTTTTCGCACCAGCGCTACTATCGCAAAAACCAGGCCCAGGATCGTTCCCACCCAGATGGTTCCGCCCGCCAGAATGGAGGCTAATGTGATAAAGGAGCTCGCCTGGACAAAAATCCTGGAGCTGTCGATCCAGAAGGGAAAAGGAAGCAACAATAGAGTTGCCAGCAAAAAGCAACCCAGTCTCACATAGAGGCGACTTCTATTTGTCATTCAGCAAAAACCTCTGCCCTGTGGCTGCAATAATCGGGATTGGGAGCGGCACCGACACCCAGCTTTGCTGCGGCGTTTTAGATTTCCTTCCGCTACCGGTGCCGACCCCTGAACGGAACGCTAATTCTGGAATTCCGTGGCGGCTATCTTGATTGGCCTCCCGTTAGCCCGGCAGGATAACGCCTTGCTTTTTCAGGTCGGCCTGTAATGCTGCTATGTCAATTTTTCTTAGGTCCACGCCTCTTTTTACAGCTTGCGCCGCCGCGGTTCCAGCCGCCTGGCCGAGGCAAACACAATGATGAATTAAATTGAACGAGTCATTGACAACAGCATCGGATGAAAACGCCCGGCAGGCAACAAGCAGATTGTTGACATTGCGCGGTATCAGGCAGCGATAAGGCATGTACATCCAGGGATTTGTTTCATCCATGTTGGGGAATATGGCGATGGTGTCCTTGAAAGGCGTTTTGGCCTTCATGTCTTTTTGAGTGACAACATAGTCCCCGACCACGCGTCTGCCGCCGCGCGTCCCGAGCTGCGCGTTTGACTGAACGATGAAGCTTCTTTCAAAGCCGGGGATATGCTTCTTGTAAAAATCGTGCGTGATCAACATTTCCTTGCGGCCCAAGAATTCCACCCGCGTAAGCTCTTCGACATCGTACTGACATTTGTTGGCGTATCGCGGAAAGCACCAGACCACATTTTCCTGGTCTTTCAGGTTGCTGGTCAGAAAACCCGCCGTTCCGCCGAGTTTTCTGACTTCGCGCATCTTTTCGGCCAATTCATTGGCTTTGTTTTTTTTGTAATCCTCATACTTTTTTAGATTAACGTTGCCTATCCAGTATGAAAAAGAAAGGTTGGACATCCGCAGAGTCTTGTCGATTTGGGTCTCAAAGGCGGCGCCTGCGTAGGGTAACAGATCCCCGTCGCCCGTCGAGTCGATGACAATCTTTGCCAGCACGGCCTGTCTGCCTGATTTGCTCTCGAAGATGACGCCTCGAGCCTTATTGCCCTCCATTATGGGTTCGGTTCCCCAAGAGTGGAGATAGGTCTTCACATTTGCCTCTTGCATCATATCCTGAAAAAGGCATTTGGATATTTCGGCATCGATGTGCGCGGAATATCCGACCCTGTTGCCCGTGGCATAAAATGGGGAACGGTTTCTGTAATAATCAACAAGCTTTTTATCCGCTGAGCCCCAATGCTCTTTCTTCGGATAGTCCGCAGCTCCCCGGGCATCCAACCTTTTTATCCACTCCTGAGTAATTCCGGCTATCACTTGTTTCCCGTTCCTGTCCGTCATCGAGGGGATGATGGTGACAAGGCCGCCGGTGCTCATGCCGCCGAGGTGTTCATACCTTTCAATAAGAACAGTGTCCACGCCGCTCCTCGCTGCGGCCAAAGCCGCGCCGATGCCGCCGGGGCCGCCTCCGACGACCACAACATCGGCGGTACGGCATACCCTGGTGTCGCGAGCGGGTTCTCGGATTGTTTTGGCCGATATTTTTGGGGAAGGCTTGCTTGACTGAGCAGGCAAGGGAAGCGCCGGGCTCCCGGCGCCGGCAGCAATGACGGCGGCTCCTGTCATGGCCGTGTTCTTGAAAAACATCCTGCGAGTCATTCCATCGGCGACCGCTGTTGACGATTTCATTCCGATTCTCCCGTGGCTAGTGTATTCATGTTTAATATCCATAATAGGATATTGCTAAATATGTCAGTGCTCCCTATGCAATAGCTGCAATGATGGCGGATTGAATTGCGAGAGCATGACCTCGGCCCCAAGCTATCCGAGCAGATCGCCCGTTGTCAAGAATATTGACACAGATATGTGACAACCATAAGGCGGATTCGCGCCATCGGCTGCGGACTCTTGCCGCCATTTGTCGATGGAAACGGTTATGGGCCTATACATATGCCAGGCCTGCATCATGGGACTGGCGTCGCCTCCCGCCACAATAACATGAACGGTTCCGGGCCTGAATACACGCTGTTCGACCGAGTCCGGCTTCCCGGCGGTGTCCGGTGTCTCGCTGAAATAATGGGAGGTCCGCAGTTCGCCGAGGGGCTTTGTGGCATGTTAAACCAGGTAATCGGCGATCCCCTGTTTGGTATAGCCTTGAGTCTTCAATATCTCCGCACGCTTTGGCGATATGAGGATGGCCGCACCGCTGGGAAGCTCAAACTCAGCGATGTCTTCGGCCACATGCTTCAGCGTAAAACGCACATGGCCGTAATTGCCGGCGTGCGCCCAGCCGCCGGTAAACATTGTGAGCGTGTTGTCTTCTTTTTTAAATCCCTGGGATACGCTTAAAGGTTCCCAGGGGCTTTGTTCCCCAAACTCGGGAAGCAGAAAGGGCCAGGTGCTGATGTTGCCCACAACCGACATCATATTTACGCCGGACACTCCTCCGCCCAGATTCGTGATGAATAAACGCAGGGCGCGGCCCATGACCGCGTTGGCATAATTCCCCGGGCCCAGCACTGAAGTTCCGGCGTTCATCTCCAGTTCCTTGCGGATCGGTCCGTTTAAAATCTGCATAAAAGAGAACGCATTTGTGGAGCGGACGAGAGAGTTGGTTCTATTGTGCAGATCGTAGGCCTCCAGAGCAGCCAGAAGCACCGGCATATGGCGGGGTTCACAACCCGCCATGACGCCGTTGATCGCAACTTTCTCCACGGTGACTTCCAGACCTTCCGGCGTTAAGGATTTCACAACCACAGCGTCCGGTTTGTGGCTCGTGCCCCGCAACATGGCCGCCACGCGCTCTTCCGTTGGGGGGACAATGGGGAGCCCGTCGCTCAGGCCGTGCGCATGGAAGTATTTTTGAATTTCATCAAAGCTGCCCGTCATCAGGATGCGCGGCTTTTGGGGCGCTTCGATAAAACCGGTTTGCTGTTCCTGAGGCTTCAGCGGGAGTGTGAGGCATCCCAGAATGGCATCGATTGCATTGCTCTCCTGGGATGGGCTCATAGTGTCTGCCGGGAAAGGAATGGCGACGGAGCGCACTTCCGCGCCCTGCCGTGGATCCCGATACGGGCAGGAAAAGTAAAATGAGAGCAATCAAAGCGCATACACTCTTCCCGTTCACCGTATGTCTTTTACCATAGGTGTTCCTCCCATCAATGCCGGCATACACACCCGACCCGGGCGTCGACTTCGACGGGGTGAG
>CAZLHW010000268.1:0-5968 GCA_964559085.1 uncultured Acidobacteriota bacterium
CGGGTGCATGCACTTCGTCCGCAGGCCCGTCTCGTTGTTGCCGGCCCGCCCATCGCCGAAGCCTACACCGTACGCTTCCGCCGGGAGTTAAGCGCGCACGCGGACTTTGCTTTATGGATAAAGGGCGTTCCCTATGCGGCGATGCGGTCGGTGTATGGGGCGGCGGACGTTGTTCTGAACACTTCATTTTCCGAAGGGCTTTCGAACTCCCTTATGGAGGCGATTGCCGCAGGAAAGCCGGTTTTAGCCGCGGACATACAAGGTAATCGCTGGCCGGTTCTGGGAAAGCATAAGGACGCCGCAGCGGGCCTGCTTTACAATCCGCGAAACCCGGAGGATTTTGTCGAGAAAGCCGTGCAGCTGATCGATAGTGCAAATCTCCGCGCGGCCCTGAGTCGCGCGGCACAGGCGCGGCAATCGCACTGGCCGGATGCCGGTGCTGAAGCCGATGGACTCCTTGCCGCCTATAAGAAGGCGGCAGCCGGATTTCGATCGCGAAAGGCAAGCTCCGCCGAAGCGAGTTCCCAATTGCTGAGCCGGGCAAAACCGGTTTCCCGAATTGAGGCCGGGCGGATCAAACGCAATTCTGAAGCTGTGCGCAATCCAACGGGTTCCGGCTGAAACCTTTGTGTGCGGGCGCAAAAAGTGTACGGATTGGACAATCGGGCACCAAACGCCGCAGTCGCGACGCCGGTGCGCCGGGAATGCTGCGTATGCTTTTTCTCCTTGCGCTTTGCGTCGCTGAGTCGGTATTTCCGGGCTATTCTGTTTTTTCAAATCGATCTTTGCCCACGCCGCAAAGCGGGCAGACCCAGCCTTCAGGCAATTTATCGAAGGGCGTTCCCGGCGGGATGCCGCTATCGGGATCGCCGACGGCCGGATCATAGATATAACCGCAGGCAATACATTCGTACTTGTCCATGAAATCCTCCTGGAAAACAACAGGCTGCTTCATTGCCTCCGGCAAATCCCGGAAGAAAGCATGATGCGCCTCTTCGCTTCTAAAAACCCAATGATAATTGTAAACGAAACACAAGTTAAGAAAATGGTGCAAAAAGCAGGACCCAAGAAGAGGGATCCCTGGACGCATTTTCAGAATGCCTGCCGGGGCGCCAGCAGCTCATTCGAAGCATGCCGGCTGTTCTGCCGGGTGCTGTCCGTAAAACATTGGCAAAGCTCGCCGGGCATCAGACCCTTCGTGCTGATGAATCCGGCCATGAACGGGGACGATTTGAAAAAACGCGGGTCCTGTATCATTCCCGATTTGTCGCGGATTCAGGGCCCTTTGCCCGGTATTTCATTCGAAGCGGTCAAATAGGATGAAGCGATTCAGGGCGGCGGGAATGAAAAAAGACGGGCTGTTCTTTCAGGCGTTTGCGACGAATGCCGAAAAAATCCGTGCGGAGATGAGTCCGCCGTAATACTGCACACCGTTGAGCCGACGGGACGCGTAACGGAAGAAGCGCGCCAAAGGTTTTTCGCGGCCCCCTTGGGAATTGCGCAAATCAATCGTAAGATTATTTAAAACGCCCGGTGCTTTCGGGATGCCGGGCTGAATGGGTTGCAGGAAGACCGTTGCCCTGAGATCCTGCGTGCAATTCAGAGAAAGGCCGGGAGCCTGCGAAATACGGATGCTTCAAGTTCATGCAAGGCTGCGGAAACAGAACCGGTTCGCCTGCAGCCGGACATCAACATCGACATAATGAATTGGAGAGATGCGATGAAAAAACAGACAGCAGCTGCATACTGCCTACAGGTATGGATTCTGGCTTTCGCAATGACGGCTCTCTGGCCGCAGCCGACAGCGGCTCAGGCCGGAAAAGGCATGGAGCTTTACAACTCCTGGAAATTTGTGGAAGCAGAAGCCGCATTCCGGGAAGCCGTCAGCGCAAATCCCAATGATCTGGAATCGGGCTATTATCTGGGACTTTCCTTGCTTATGCAGGAAAAGAGTGCGGACGCACTGGAGGTCCTGAACAAGGTGAAAGCGGCGAAGGACAAGAACGGAAGCCGCGATTCGGCCTCGGTCCCGGATGAATACCACATGCAACTAGCGCTGGCACAGGCACATCTCAAATTGAAACAGAATGACCGGGCATGGAAATGCCTTGAACTGGCGAGCAAAGCCCACGCGGATGCTGCCGAGATCCATGTGTATCGCGGGGTTTACTATCTGAATCTGGAAAATGTGAAAAAGGCCGTCAAGGAATTGGAAAAGGCGATGGCAATGGATGAGCACAATGTCTACGCTCACTATTATGCGGGGCATGCCTACCTCCGGTCCGGAAGCCCGGCAAAAGCTGTGGAAGTGTTTAAGATTTTCCTGCAGCTTGCGCCCGCAGCGCCGGAGGCGGCTAAAGCAAAGGCCCTGATTGATGCCCTTTGCTGACAAGACGGCTCCGTGACCACTATGGAAATCGGGCTCCATATGTTTTGCAGACATTCATAGGAGAATCCAACATGAAACGTGTGACGCTGGCAGTTTTTATCGCTGTTCTGGCCGTGGCCATTCAGACTGCAGGGGCTCAATCCGAATGGACCATTGATTCGGCTCATTCATCCGTACAGTTTGCGGTCAAGCACCTCATGATTGCCACCGTGCGCGGAGAGTTCGGCAGAATGTCGGGTAATGTCCTCTTCGATGGAAAAGACTATGCAACGGTCAAAGCTGAGGCGGTCATTGATGTGACATCGATCAACACACGCGAACCGAAGCGCGATGAGCATTTGCGCAGCGCAGATTTTTTCGATGCCGCCAACCATCCCAAAATCACTTTCAAGTCCAAGCGCGTTGAAGGAATAAACGGAAACAGATTCGTCCTGGTGGGCGATCTGACCATGCGCGGAGTCACGAAGGAAATCGCGCTCAGCGTTGAAGCGAGCCCGATCATCAAAGGCATGAGCGGGGAGTCGCGCATGGGTGCGCAGGCTACCGGCAAGCTCAACCGGCAGGACTTTGGGATCAAATATAACAGGGTTCTGGATGCCGGCGGCCTGGCCGTGGGGAATGAAGTTCAGATCCTTATCGATCTGGAGCTTGTCAAGTCCAGGTAAGTTTCTTGGGTGTCCAAAATCCAGCGCAACGCGCGAAGCGGAGGTCCGCCGGATGGGAAAAATTTATGTCTGCTTTCTGTTTTTGATCCTGGCGCTGTGTGCCATTCCCGAGGGGAAGGCCGCGGATGACACGAGATTCCGGTTGGAGGTGGAATCGGGGCCCGTGTGGCAAAGCAGAAATGACGCGCGCATCCCCAATGCGACGGGAGCCAAGTTCTCTTTGCGCGCCGTTCAGGGATCCGGTCGGTTCAGGGGAAAAGCTTCTGAAGCTGCAGGGCGCGATACGCGAAAATTTTCCGGACATCGGGTCGCACAAAAAAGAAGTGTACAAGCCGGCCGCCGGGGACCTTATACCGGACAAAATCACGCATTTCGGTCCCATCACCTCGCGGGGTAAAGGTGTGCTCGTGAATCCATTGGCGGTAGGGGCCGCGCCGTTGCTCATCTACAAAGCGATTCGGCGGCTCCCACGCCGTTATTTCCGTCATCCATCGCAGCGGTATTCCGTGGAGACGTATGCGGTACTCGATGATAGCGCCGGGCCGCATAAGGATCGGCAGCGGAGTAAGAATTTCAAACCGCAGCCATGGCGGAGTGAGCACTTCCAGATTTGCGGCGTCGGCAAAAAAAGGGAAGATCATTTCAACGGGACGCGGCAGATAGAGACAACTCTCCAGGGTAAAAAAACCATCCTTTCTTCCCAATTGCGGTTCCACCGGTTTGTCCATGTTTGTTTTTTCGGGTTTCATCGGTTTAAGCGCCAGATGGAAAAATTCAGAACCGTTGCAAAGCTGACCCAAAGCCAGTAGGGCGCCAGAAGCAATCCGGCCGGCGGAGAAATCCTCCAGAAGAACAGGAGCGTCGCCAAAATGGCCGCCCAAAGCGGAATAATATCGAGAAGGCCGGCCAGCGGATTTTTCAAGCCGAAAAACAGGGGCGACCATGCAGCGTTTAAAAACAGCTGAACGATAAATAGCGCCATGGCGGGTTTAATAGAGACCAGCATCCGCTTGCGCCACACAAGCCACGCGGCGAACGCCATCAGTATATAAAGCGCCGTCCATACCGGTCCGAAAACCCAGGATGGAGGCGTCCAGGACGGTTTCTGGATCCATGAGTACCAATCGCGGACAGAGCCGGCGGTAAAAAGCGACCCGAACCCTCCGATCCCAAGGCAGAGTGCAAGAAATAGCAGCAGCATAATGCCTCCGTTTCTAAAGCTCTCCAGGAAAATGTCCGCTGTATCGGGTCTGAAATAGATAGGGCCCGCATGGATTTGCTGAAGGGCATCCACTGTATTGCGGCCGGACGTCCATTTGGTTTGATACCCCTCCGATTCCCCTTGCTTTTTCAACGAGGACTCATGATTGATAAAGGTTCGGAATTATTATCTGTATTTTGGGCTGTTTGCCAAGCAACAAACGCGCAAGGGTGCAATCGAAAGTGCGATGCAATGCGCCGCGAGCCGACAAGCGATGCTTCGCACTGCAAGCGCGAAGCAATAAAACCCGGGGTTTTGCCTCGTGCTTGCGGCGCTCGGAGCCGGCCGGTCGGCATTTTATTTTGACTCGCACTTTCGATTACACCCGGCGCGCGGCATCCGGCCTGTTCAGTTTCGGTATCGGATATCCGGAATGAGGAGGCAGGCGTTGTGCGGATTCGTTTGTAGCGAATCTTTTCCGGTGGGGCTATAGTCGAATCTGCCGGCAACCGGAACTTGCTTACATGTGGGCTTTGGGAAATAAATGACGGTGGGAGTGTTGTGCATTTCGGCTGCCGTGGCCTTTTTCAAGTAAAGGATTTGTGCGTTCCCATCCCAAAAGATCATTGAGGGAGGATCTATGATTCGGACAAGCGTCCTGTTTGTTCTGCTCTGTGCGGTTGCTTCACGCCAGGAGATCACGAAGCCTCTACATGCCGCGGCGCCGGGATGCACGCGGGCCGGCTTGCAGGCAGCGGCCGACCGGTATGTGGAAGCGCTCAGAGCCGGAAAAGCTTCGCTCCTGCCGCTTGCAGCCCATGCCCGCTATATTGAAAACCGGAAAGCGACCGCTTGGGATCAGGGTATCTGGAAGGCGCCGCTGGTTGTTGATTTCTCGCGCAGCCTGCTTGACGCCGACATCTGTGAATCTTTCAGCGAGGTCATCAGTGCGAATAACCCGCACCCTTATGTTATTGGGACTCGTCTAAAGATGGAAGACAGCAAGATCGTCGAGATAGAGAGTCTTGTCAGCGACGAAGACGACTGGCTTTTCGACGCCAAGAATTACCTGAAATACTCATCGACGGAGAGCTGGGATGTCATCCCCGTTGAGAAGCGCACCGACCGCCGGACCCTGATCAAAGTGGCTGACGATTACTTTGACATCTTTCAGGACTATGCCGCTTTTGACAGAGTGCCATGGGGTATTCCCTGTGTCCGCATCGAAGGCGGAGCGTATACTAATCCCAAGAATGAGCCGAATCCGTCCTGCACGGTAGGCGTTCCCAAGGGGGGCGGCGTTCCAATGACCAATCGGCGGTATATCGTAGATGTAGATATGTGAGCAGTCATGGGACAAGTCGATTTCGGCGGAGAAAAAGGCTTGCCCGATATGCACACCTTCCGATTGGAAAACGGGAAGCTACGCTATGTGCATGTCATTACTCTGTGTCCCAACGGCTGCCCGAAAATCCCGCCGCCGAAGGATATGCCGAAGTAGCGCTTAACAGGGCATCTGTGAATTACAAATGCCGCCACCAGGAATAATGCTTTTCGTGCAGCTCGTCCATCCCGGGCATTCTGTAGAATACTGTTTCGTGTCCCGCCGAGAACCAGAAACCATGTTTAATGGTTTTATAGCTGACGTAGTCCAGGTTGGGATTCAGGTTGACGCTCTTGGTTTTTTTCCTTGGATCTTCCCACAGCTCTTTA
>CAZLHW010000269.1:0-5930 GCA_964559085.1 uncultured Acidobacteriota bacterium
ACAACATGTGGGGGGTACCCACTCAAAACCCGGAAGCGCCAGATTTTTTAATGGGAGAGAGTAGAGAGCCTTATGCCGATTTTCGAATACTACTGCCGCAAGTGCAGACGGAAGATGAGCTTTCTGGTTTTATCCCCCGCTTCATTTAATCCTGCCTGCAAGTTCTGCGGAGGCGGGGATGTTGAGCAGCTTTATTCGCGTTTTGCCATGCCCAAGTCTGAGGAGAGCCGACTGGAATCTCTGACCGATCCGTCGACCCTTTCCGGCCTTGATGAGAACGATCCGGGGAGTGTAGCGCGCTGGATGAAAAAGATGGGCAAAGAGCTTGGCGAAGACTTTGACGGCGAGGATATCGAGCAACTTGCGGACGAAGCGGCGCGAGAGGCCGCCGGCGAAGGAAGTTCGGAAGACCTGGGCGGAGGCCCCGCTTCCGACGAGCTCTAGCCGCTCGCACGCGAAAGCCTTTATGCCTGAAATGCCTGAAGTGGAAACCCTGGCGCGCAGATTGCAGGGAAGTATTCCGGGAAAGCGCATCGTGCACGTAATGTTGTCCGGATATTCCTTGCGCAGGCCCATCGCTGAAAATTTCCCTTTAATGCTCCAGGGGAGAACGATTCTCGAGGTGCTGCGGCGCGGGAAATATCTGATTGTGGCTTTGAAGCCTGCTGCATTTTGGCTGATTCATCTCGGAATGAGCGGCAGGGTTCTTCTTCATCCCGGCCCGGAAGCCGGAACGAAACACACGCATGTTCGAATCCGATTCTCCGATTCCTCCGAACTGGAATATCGGGATCCGCGCCGGTTTGGTCTTATGGCTGTATATGAAAACCTGCGGCTGGATCAGATCCCGGAACTCCATGGCTTGGGGCTGGATCCGCTGAGTGCCGGATTTCGAGGGCGATGGCTTCAATCGCAATTGAGAACCAGCCGACAGGAGATCAAGGCATTCCTGCTCAACCAAGGAATTATCTCCGGGCTGGGGAACATTTATGCATGCGAAGCCTTGTTCCGGGCGCGCATTCATCCCCGGCGAAGATGCTGTTCGCTTGTTTCCGGAGAGGCGAACCGGCTGGCCCGCGCCATACGCAGGGTATTGGCTCAATCCATAGAGCGCCGAGGGACATCCTTTTCGGATTTCGTGGATACAAACGGAACCCCCGGAGAAAACCAGAAGCACCTGAAGGTTTTTCAAAGAGAAGGAAAACCCTGCAGACGGTGCAGCGCCCTGATCCGCAGAATCATTCAAGGGAATCGGAGCTCTTATTATTGTCCAGTATGCCAGGATCTGAGCATCCTGCAGAAAGGGTGAGGCGTAAAATGGCGGAATCCTATCGTAAATGCACGCACTGTAAAGGAACAGGCAAGTGTCGCGCCTGTCACGGAACCGGACGCCTGGCTCTGCAAAAGGGAAAGACCTGCACGTCCTGTTATCCGCACGGAAGCGGAAAATGCCAGAACTGCCGCGGCCTGGGCGGATTTGATGCGGCCGGCAATCCGGCCGAAGCAAAATGACGAATGACGAATTACGAATGACGAATTAAAACAAACTTTGCGATCGGGGTTGATCCGCTATTCATGACGTATGTTTCAATTCGTCATTCGTAATTCGTAACTCGTAAATATGTTCTATGTTGCTTGCGATTGATATCGGGAACACAAATGTAACTCTCGGGTTGTATGACGGGAACACGCTGGGCCCCCGCTGGCGTCTTGCCACCGATCACGGCAGGATGCAGGATGAATATGGCTCGTTGTTGATAGGGCTGCTGCGTCAGGCCAAGGTGTCCCCGGCCGATGTGCAGGCTGTTGCCATCGCGTCCGTCGTGCCGCCTCTGACAGGGGTGTTTGTAGAAGTCGGCAGACGCTTTTTGCGACGTGAACCCCTTGTCGTCGACGGCGCCTGCGAAACGGGCATCCGGGTTCTTTGTGAGGACCCGCGGCAGGTGGGGGCGGACAGGATTGTCGATGCTGCGGCGGGATTTAATCTGTACGGCGGCCCCGCCTGCATCATAGATTTTGGAACGGCAACCACCTTTGACGCAGTGTCGTCGGCGGGGGAGTTTCTCGGCGGTGCCATCGCGCCGGGCATCGGCATTACGGCGGAAGCGCTGGCGCAGCGTGCCGCCAAGTTGCCTAAGGTCGATCTTCGCTGGCCCCCCTCCCCGATAGGCAGAAACACGGCCCATTCCTTGCAGTCCGGACTCATGTTCGGCTATGCGGGCCTGGTCGAAGGGATTGTGGCCCGGTTCGTGAAGGAACTGGGGCCCGAAACCAAAGTCATTGCACCCGGCGGGCTGGCGGACGTCATCGCGAAAGAAACCAGATCCATTTCGATTATCGCTCCCTGGCTGACCCTGGACGGGCTCCGTATCATCCATGAATTGAATGCCGGCACTCCACCGCATCTCCGCTGACTCCCCTCCTACTATTATCCTTTTGCCTTCAATAGAGGCATTGTTTCCAGAACCGGTTGCGTCAGCAGCCCCGATACCGATTGATGGGGAAGGTTTTATCTCTTGAAAAGGATTAATTGGAAGCGGCAGAAGTGACGATAGGACATATGAAATCCAAAATGTGGGGATATTTTATGCAGCCGCTCCTGTGTTCGTCCCGGTGGCTTGCCGCCACCCTTTCTCCGGAAGCCCTTATCGTATCCTTGTCTTCCGGTGCAGAGCAGTTCACCGGCTATTCTGCGAAGGACCTTGTCGGCAGGCCCATTACGCAGATTTTATCGGATGAATCTGCTTTCGACATGCCGCGCTTTCTGGAACAGGCGAAGGAATGGGGCTATTGGGAAGGGGAAATTGTCCATCGAACCCGGGGAGGGAGGCCGCTGGAAGCCCGCAGCGCGATTACGCTGCTTTCCGGAAAACTGGATCGCGCAGATGGTTTTCTCTTTGTCTCCAATTTGAACAAATCTTTGGCTTTAAAGGAAAGCGACCGGTCTGCGGTGGCGGATATAGCCGCGAGGCTGCGAGCATTTGCTCATGATCTGAATAATCCCCTTGCTGTGATTATGGGGTTCAGTCAGCTTCTGATATTGAATACAGGGTGCCAAGGTAAAATCCGGGCGGATATCGAAAAACTGTATTCGGAATTGAAGAGGGTCCATCAGGTCGTCGAGAGACTGCATGACTATGCAATCTCTCTCTATGAAAAGCGCTCTTCAGACCTGGAAACGGAAGCTGAAATTCAATCAGCCTGAACGGCTTTCTCGGCCGAGCTCCTAATAATACGACGACGGCATTTTGTCCAGGATATTGGCGTTGATGCGTATCTTCCCCGCCTTTTCCAAATCTTCTGTTACCCTGCGGACATAATCCTGGAAGAAAGCGTCTTGACTCGATTGGAGCAGTTGCGCCTTCAGGCTCGCTTTCTGGGACTGGAAGGCCGCCTCGTCGAACGGAGATCTGGATTTCACCTGGAGGACCACTTCATTATCCAGCAACTGCAGCGGATTGCTTACGCTTCCCGGCTCCAGATCGAAAGCGGCCTGGTTGAAAACAGGATTGCATCCGATTTCGGGATCCGGCGTTCCGGACAAGTTAAACGGCTGGCTTGTTTTTACATTCAATCCCAACTCTTTTGCGGCTTTTTCAAGACTGCCCTGTTTCCGGGCGGCTTCAGAAAGCTTTTTTGCTTCAGCCTGCATCAGCTCTTTCGCTTTGGAATCGATATAGTCTTTTTCGACCTGAGATCTGAATTGGGCGAAAGTGCCGGGTTTTGGCATCTGCACTTCGATCAGCTTGGGGATGATGTATCCCATCTGGTGTTCAACGGGGTTCCCGATAGCGTTGATGTCCTTCAGGGCGAAAATCGCTTCTATCAGCGCGGGAGAGATGCTGGCTTCCTTGGAGACATCGTCTTTCTGCAGAAGCCCTGTATCCCGAATCTCCGCTAAATTCTGCATTTCTTTGGCCGCCTGATTCAGGTCGCCATTCTTCTTCGCCGTCTGGAATGCTTCCTCTGCCTTTTGTTTAGCCAGTTCCTGGGCTTTTCTGAGTCGAACGGATGCCGTCAGATCGTCCCGCATCGATTCGAGTGTCGGCGTTTCGCGTTTGATGGAACGTATGATATGAAAGCCGTATTGAGAATGAACCAGCTCGGAAATCTCGCCGGGATTTAATGCAAAAACAGCGTCTTCAAATTCTTTGACCATCTGGCCGCGCTGGATACGGCCCAGATAGCCGCCCGAATTTGCACTGCCCGGATCCTGCGAGTATTTTCTGGCAAGTTCTGCGAAGTCGGCGCCGCGTTTTGCCTTTTTCAGAACGGCCTCCGCCTTGGCTCTGACTTCAGCCTCCTTCGCGGGATCCTCTACGCGAAACAGGATGTGGGCGGCCTCAATAATATCTTCATGCGAAGTCTGATTCCATTCCTGCGCGATCTCCTGCTCGGTCACGGTCACCATGGAAAGAACGCGCGAAAGAGGGATCTGCAGGTACTGCGCCCTGCGCATTTCCTTAATTTGGTAGGATGCGGCGTGAGCTTTGAAATAGGCCTGCAATTCTGTTTCCATCGGTTTCACGCGCTTCATAAAATCATCCTTCTTCAAAAGCGCGTAATAGACCGTTGTCTGCTGATTGGTTCGGGCAAATTCCTCCCGGAGTTCCTGATCGCTTATGTCAATCGAATCCGTTACAATGGCACGCACTTTCTTTAAAAGCTCATTCTGGCGCATGCTTTTTTCGAATTCTTCAATGGAAATATCGCTGGAAGCGAGAACGGCTTTATAGCGATCGATTCCGATAAAGCTCCCCTGGTCTTGGAAGTAAGGATAGGTTTCAATGGCGCGGCGAACCTCGTCTTCAGAAACACGAACACCGAATCGTTCGGCGATGGATTCGAGGACCTTCGCCGAAATCAGTTCGTCGAGAACCTGTTTGGGAAGCCCCATGGCTTTGAGGGTTTCGGGATCGATCCTGTTCTTTGTCTGGCTATTGTATTGCTTCACCACCCGGCGGTAGGCGGCTGCATACTCCTCGATCCGTATATCTTTGCCGTCGACCGTAGCGGCTGAGGTGTCTCTGGCCACATTCCCTATATTGACGCCGGGCACGAAAAAGAGAAGCATGCCGAGTGCCAGACTGAAAATTACAACCCAAAGAATAGCCTTTAGCCGCTTTTTGCGACGCATGATATCCAGCATAAGACGTTGCAGCCTCCGTTCATGGTATGAAAGAGGGGATTATAGCATAGGGAATTCCGGAATCGATCGATAACTAGGGTCCGGGTAGAATTCTTTAATAGGCCCGAGGGCCTTTTCCGATGAGAAGCAGGGGAGCACTATTACTGGTGTGTCGGCATATATTTAAGTACACGCGCTTCCGTTTGTGTTTTAAGGCCGGCGCATACGGTATTCATCCCAGTCCGTCGCATTGACATGAATACAGGCGCTATAAACTTTTCGTCTCACGCCCGTACCCAAAGAGGACTCCGGAAGTATGTTCCTGCCGGTGTTGGGGCGCTGGTCTGCATCGTCCTTCTGTCGCTGCTTTTCTTTAAGGAACGCGCCGACAGCGCCAAATCCTTGCCGACGCGGGCCGAAACCCCTGGGGCGGAGCTTCTCTCGGCGACAGGTCGTGTCCTGGTAAACAAATCGGGGGAAAATGAATGGAATCCAGCGACCGTGGGCGCGTACCTTTTTGAAGGAGACCGGGTACAGACCGACAATTTCGGCGAGGCATCGGTCCGGTACCGGAATGGCGCCACGGTAACCATTCAGGCCGGCACGATTTTTGCTGTTCGAAATTCCGGGGACGGCAGCATCGAAATAAGTGTGCCCGTGACGGAAACGGATGAAATGGGGCCCCCCTCGGAGGCGAATCGCGATTCTGTTGCGGCAGAACAATTCAGTCCGGAGTCTGGAGGCACAGGCGCCGTGCAGGCATCGCGCCCCTTTATTCGGCTCGATCGCATCATATCCTTCG
>CAZLHW010000270.1:0-5918 GCA_964559085.1 uncultured Acidobacteriota bacterium
GCAGCCGGTGAATGCCGGCCACTCCCACATCATAGGTGGTTACGACGTCATTGCCCATCAGCCGCGCCGTCAGCGCGGCTTCTTCCGCAACCGGTATATCCGAAGTCCCGGCGCAGACGATGTAAATTCTGCCGTCTCCGTAAATCTCTTTATCCTGAACAATATAGATAGCCCTGGCCGCCTCATGAAACTGAGCCTTTTTCACGGCACGGCGGACCATTTTGAAGGTGGCTTCATTGGAGCGAGTGACCAGGATGTTGGATTTTTGAGGAAGGAGGCTTTTGACGATCGCGACAACCTGTTCCGGTTTTTTGCCGGGGGCGAAGATGACTTCGGGGAAACCATGGCGCAAAGTGCGATGGTGATCAACACGCGCGAAACCCAGGTCTTCGAAAGGCAGGTTTTTCAGCCGATCCAGCCCCTGTTCCGGAGAAAGGGGCCCCTCGCGGATCGTTTCCAGCAGAGCGAGTATCTGTTTTGAAGTCATAGGCTTTAACCGCGGATTTCACCGGCTGCGGGAGGCAATCCGGCGAATATCCGCGGCGGAAGTATCGCCCGCTTACCTAATAATTGCGTCTCGGGTGGCCGCTGCGATCCCCGCTTCGGGGGCGCGGCCGTTCCCGATCCCGCTCTCTGAATCCGGCCGGCCGTCCTCCGCGATCGGGATGCTCCCGGCGCTGCGGTCTTGGAGCCGGATCTTCCGGCGGCAGCCCGGCCTGTTCCCGCAGAACGGCTTTCCGGCTCAAGCGGATCTTGTTTGGAGGTTCAATGCTGATGACCTTCACAGGGATTTGATCCCCGACTTTAAGCTCGGAGTTGATATCCTGAACCCGGAAGTCGGCTACTTCCGAAATGTGAAGAAGGCCCTCGGTACCCGGAAAGATTTCCACGAACGCGCCGAAATCGACGAGCCGGGTTACCGTACCCAAGTAGGTTTTGCCGACCTCGGCCTCCATGACCAGATCCTCGATCATGCGGATCGCGCGCTGGGCGGAATCGGTATCGGTTGAAGCGATGTTCACCTTGCCGTCGTCCTCGATATCGATTTTAGCACCCGTCTGCTCGATAATCCCCCGGATGACTTTTCCACCGGTTCCAATGACGCCGCCGATTTTATCTTTGGGAATCTGTATCGTAATGATGCGCGGCGCGTAGGGGGATATTTCAGGGCGCGATTTTTCCAGGCATTCCATCATCTTCCGGAGAATATGCAGGCGCCCCTCTTTGGCCTGGGCCAGGGCTTCGGCCATGATGCTCTTATCAAGGCCGCTGATCTTGATATCCATCTGAAGTCCGGTGATGCCTTTTTCCGTTCCGGCAACCTTAAAATCCATGTCGCCGTAGTGATCCTCTGCGCCGGCAATGTCGGTCAGGATCGCGTAACGGTCCCCTTCTTTCACCAGGCCCATCGCCACACCCGCGAAGGGGGCTTTGATGGGAACGCCGGCATCCATCAAGGCGAGGACGCCCCCGCAGACGGTCGCCATAGAGGAGGATCCAATGCTCTCCATGATGTCAGAGACCACGCGCACCGTGTAGGGGAAAGCTTCTTCCGTGGGCATGACGGGGAGAATGCTTCTCTCCGCCAGGGCGCCATGCCCTATCTCGCGGCGTCCCGGTCCGCGCAGAAACTTCACCTCGCCGACGCTGAACGGAGGGAAATTATAATGAAGCATGAAACGTTTGAACGATTCGCCTTCCAGGGTATCCATCCGCTGCTCATCGTCCGCGGTTCCGAGAGTCGCGGTTACAAGGGCCTGCGTCTCTCCGCGGGTAAATAGCGCGGACCCATGCGTACGCGGCAGGAGGGATACTTCCGCGGATATGGGGCGGATTTCATTGAATTCGCGTCCGTCGGGACGGCGTTTCTCCTCGAGTATTTCCTTGCGGAATATCTTTTCCATAAGGTGGTGAAAAATTTTGTCCGCTTGGTCCCGGCGCTCCTTCTCCTCCTCCGGGACCGAATTGACGATCTCATTCTTCACGGCATCCAGTTGCGCGTTGCTTTCCAGTTTCCCTTTGATATGAAGGGCTTCGGAAATTTTTCGCCCGAACTCATTTTCGATCCGCTGAACTTCCGCCGCATCGAGTTCCTGTTTGGCAAATTCGCGTTTGACAGGCTGAATCTGCCGGTAGAGATCCTTCTGCATGACAATCAGCTTGCGGATAATGCCGTGAGCAAAATCCAGCGCTTCGACCATCTGCTCCTCGGAAATCTCGTTTGCGCCGGCTTCCACCATAACAATGGCGTCCTCCGTTCCGGCGACCGTGAGATTCAGACTGCAGTCTTTTAGCTTGCTGATGGGCGGGTTGACGACGAACTGCCCGTCCATCAGGCCGACACGACCCGCTCCGATGGGATTGTAAAAGGGGATCGGCGAGCAGTAGGTCGCCGCGGAGGCCCCTGTGATGCTCATGATATCCGGATCGTTTTCCTTGTCGGCGGAAAGCACCATCGCGACGATCTGGGTCTCGCAATTGAAACCTTCCGGGAAAAGAGGCCGCATCGGCCGGTCGATGAGGCGGGAGGTAAGAATTTCCTTTTCCGTCGGCCTCCCTTCTCGCTTAAAAAAGCCTCCCGGTATCTTCCCGGCGGCATAGGTGTTTTCACGATAGTCCACTGTCAATGGGAAGAAATCCTGTCCTTCCTTGGCCTGGCGCATGGCGCAGGCCGTCACCAGCACTACGGTGTCACCGTAGCACACATAAGCAGCGCCGTCGGCCTGCTTTGCAATCTTTCCCATTTCAATGGAAAACTCAAGTCCGCCGATATCGGCAGAAACTCGATATACCATTTCGTCCTCCTGCTGTTGAAAAAGGCACGGGGGTTCTGGAAGGCGGGAATTATGAACCAGGAATTATGATTATGAGTCCTGAGTTAAGGGTTATCCTGCAATAACCTTTAACTCATAACTCATAATTCACAATCCAGCCGACCCCCGGCATTCATTTGAAATGCATGAATTTCAGTTGGGTTGCCAGTCTCCTATGTCCTCTAGGAGGATCTTTATCGAACCCTCCGAGATCCGGGCAACGGTTGTCAATATATAAGCCCGGCGCGCGCATGCAGTCGCATGTGCCTATTCGAACGCCGGGCTGATTCAGGGCGGGACTGTTTTGAATCAGCCCTCGCAAATCCTTATTTCCGAATACCAAGCCTTTCGATTATGCTTCGATACCGGGAAACATCCTTATCCTTCAGATAATCAAGAAGGCGGCGCCGTTTTCCGACCATTCTCAATAGGCCCCTGCGAGAATGGTGATCCTTGGCATGCGTCTTGAAATGCTCCGTCAAGTAGGAAATCTTTTCGCTCAAAATAGCAATCTGCACTTCAGGCGACCCGGTATCCGTGGGGTGTGTTTTATATGTATTGACGATATCCGTCTTTTTTTCTACCGTAAGTGACAATTCATCCTCCGCACAAGCCTTGAATACATAAAGCGTTAAATTACCACATGGGCCGCTTCTCTGCAAATAGTAGTCGGCAGCGTTACCCGGCAGAGTCCGCATGTTTCCGCTGACGGCCGGCTGCCGACCGCCGATGGAATAGGATGGATTTTACCTCGCCCGCCGTTGCAGCCCGCAATTTTTCAATTAATTCCGCACTCACACTCCGGACGGCCGGTTCCCATTCAGCATCGCGGATTTCAACCGATAGGATGCCGTTTTCAAATCCGCCGGGCCGGCATACGGCGGCGAGCCGTTCTCCCAGCAATTTAGGCCAGGCGCCTTCCAGGCACGCGAGCACCCATTGCCCGTGGTTCGGGGTCCCGCGGAACAACGAATAAAGGACGCCGGACACCCGCTCCATAATTACTGCCCCGGATAGGGAACGGGCGGCATTGCCGACATGAACTTGAGATTCCGCGAGGACAGGATCGCCAGGCTGTGCAGCGGCTGGTCGGATCGTATCCGCAGATTGCCGGAAGCCAGGGCGTCCATTCCGGGGAACAGATCGCTCAGGGAGCGCGCCATCTGCGCCTTCGGCGGCAGCGAGACAGAGACCGATTTGACCGGAGCGCCGCCGTCGGGATTCCATAATTCCAGAATGGCATTAGCCGGCTGCTGTCCGCCGTTCACCAGGTAGAGTTCCGTCTGATACAACGGATTTTCGGCAACCAGCGGATACAGAAACCGGTCGACGGGCAGGCCCGACAGCTCCGCGGCCGTCCGCAGGGTATCTGCCGAATTCTTCAGCGTTACGGTGCCCACCACAAGATCGACGCTGCTGGTGATCTCGATCCAACCCGTTTTATTCATCAGGTTCGGGTCTTTGTTAAAGAGATTCCACAAGCTGTCCTTCAACTGAGCGTTTTTGGGCAGCAGCCAGGACTGGGAGGTTGCCAGAACGCCGCCATTGGCGTCATACAGCCGGATCGTAATGCGGGCTTCATGATTCTGGTTCGCATTAATGATGTTCAGAAGGGTTTCCGAATTGTCCGAGATCTTGAAGCCGGGGGAGCACAGCGTTGTCACTCCGGCGTGTTTGTCGATATCAAGGCCGTGAATAGCAGTCGATATCGTGCCCTCGGCGTTCGAATAAATTTCATTGAAAAGCAACCCGGCTTCCGACTTGACCCGCAGATAGCCCTGATCGGTTGATTCAATAAGGGTTGCCGTATGGCCCTGGCGGGCATCCGCCAAATCCCCGGATGTCCGGGTAAAGGTCTGGGACACCGGGTTGTACACCTCGGCGGAGGTGAGGATATGGTAAATACCCTTGTCATCATACTCATCGCATTCATCGGCTTTGCTATTGGAATTCTCGGTGGTGTCGGGATTGCAATCGTTGATGCCGAATCCTCCGATGATGATGACCTGATCGTTATTTCCGTCGCTTTCATCGGTATCATCGTTCAGGAGAGTGGCCGTATGCCCATAGCGTTTTGCGGCCATAATCTCTTCCGTGGCGAGGAAAGTATTGTTGACGGGATCGTAGATTTCCGCGGTATCCAAGGGGCCGTCGCCATCCTTGCCGCCGGCAATCAGGACGGTGCCGTTCGAAAGCAGCGTCGCCGTATGCTGGCTGCGCGCGCCAATCATGGATGGTCCCGGAGAAAACCGGCCGGGGGCGGGATCATAGATTTCCGGGGTATGCAGGTAGCTGCCGTTGTAGCCGCCTGCAATGAGCACCTTCCCGCTTGGAAGCTTGGTAGCGGTATGGAAAACGCGCGCTTCATTCATGGATGCGGCAGCTTGGAAGACCGACGCATCGGGCAGATAAAGCTCAGCGGTATTTGTCACCGACCAGCCGTCGATGCCTCCGGCCAGCAGGACCGTCCCGTCGTTCAAAAGCGTCGCCGTATGACCGTCTCGCGGGGAAGTCATCTTCGCCGGAATGAGCCGGAACGTCCCATGGTCGTCCTCGGTTACGTCGAAAAGCTCCGCAGTATCGTTAATGGAATACAAATTTTGTCCGCCGGCAATAAGCACTTTCCCGCTTGCCAATCTCGTGGCGGTGTGCCGATAGCGTTCCCGGTTCATGGTGCCTGCGGTCGGCAGGAAAGAGGCGGTGAGGGGATCGAAGAGCTCGGCGCTTTTAATAATTCTGTTCCCGCTCTTTCCGCCGGCAAGAAGTATTTTCCGGCTTTGCAGCGGCGTAGCGGTGTGCCCCTGACGGGCGGCGGCGCCAAGCGTGTTGGCATTGGTAAACGACCTGGAGCTGATATCAAAGGTAACGCCCGAATTTTTGGTGGATTTGACGTCAAATCCACCATACACAAGCACACGGCCGGCCTGCGGCGTGGCGAGGTAATCCGTAAGCTGCTTTGTTTCCCTGACTGAACCGTTAAAAGAGAGGTTCTCTTTCTTTTGCAGCTCTGTTCCGGCGATCCCGTAATGGAACACCTCATAATTGGAAACATTGTAGTTCGGGGTTACAAAATTGCTCGCAACCTGGGCAGCGGTGTGCTGGGGG
>CAZLHW010000271.1:0-5914 GCA_964559085.1 uncultured Acidobacteriota bacterium
TCAATCCCGCTTTCCCTAAGAAGCTCCAAATATTCCTCCTGGAAGGTTTTCTTTCGATGATGCTCCTTCTGCCCCGCTATGTATTTTTTTAACGTATCCGTTTCAGATCTCCCGATTGTAAATGCGCCATATCCGTCCTGCCATGAAAAGGCGCGGCTGCCAATTTCTCCGTGAATCCACAACGAGGAATGCGTTTTCACATCCTGTATAAATCTGGCCAGGCAATGAGTTGACTTAAGGCGGGCCTCAATATGAACATGATCCTGCGTGCCCCCAATAATCAGGGCGACGCCGTTCAGGTCACGAATAATTCCTCCAATGTAGCTATGCAGCCTCGGCTGCCAGGATTCCCTGATAAAGGGCTGACGATTTTTTGTGCTAAAGACTATGTGATAAAAGAGGCTTAAATGAGTCGATGGCATGGCAGTAACCCCCTGCCATATCTAATAAAGATATCCTCCGGTGAGCGAAAAAATTTTTCATGGTGCAATCGAAGGAAAATGCCTCCTGCCGCCCTTCCAGGGCTCCGGCTCCGGGTTTCATCTCCGGGTTTCACCCGGAGCTATCTATCTCAAGGCCCTCCGGGCCGGGCGATTTCGGGGGCCCTCCGGGCCGGGCGATCTCGGGGGGCCTCCGGGCCGGGTGATTTAATTATGCCCCGGCAGGGGCAACAGAAAGATAGCCGGGGGTGAAGCGCAGCGAACCCCCGGATGGCTGATGCATAATGAAAGAGCCCCGGCAGGGGCGAAAGACACCTCAATCCATCCTATGCAAGGATAGCTTTTTCTATTTCTTCCAAACGCAGGTCGGTGTGGTCAATGACGGGGACGCCGAGCTTCCGCCCCGTTGCGTAATTGCCGTGACAGTCGGAGCCGCCTGTGATTAGGAGATCCCGCTGCCGGCACCATTCCACAAAACTCCGCGTGACCTCCGGTTTGTGATAGGACGTGTAACACTCCAATCCGCGCAATCCAATCTCCCGGAAACTCTCCAGAACTCCATCCTCACTATTTACCCATTGCGCGCCGGGATGCGCCAGGATCGGCACGCCGCCCGCATCCGCGATCGTCCGCAGAACCTCCGCGGGCTCCGGATAAACCGGGAACGGTATCGGCCGATGCTTGCCGAACAGCCGGTTGAAACAATCATCCACCCCGGTGCAGAGCTTCAGGTCGATCAGGTAATTCAGCGCCTTCCATCCGCCGCGCGACCGGTCGTTTTCATAGGCTTCAAAATCGTCGAGATCCACGGGAAAATTATCCCGCTTCAGAATATGCAGGCATTCCCTGTCAATGGCATCGTGCAGGCGCCGATTCTCTTCCAGCATCCGCAGCAGGGACGCATTCGCCGGATCGATTCCATAGCCGAGAATATGATACAGGTTGCCGTCCCGCGTGCTGGATATCTCCACGCCGCGCAGAAACCGCAGCCCCGCAGCGCGCGCCAGCGCCTCGCATTCCGCCACGCTTCCCACGCTGTCGTGGTCGATGACGGCAAACAGCTCGATCCCCGTCGCCCGCACATTGGCGACAAGCTCCTTGGGCGTCCAGGTCCCGTCCGACGCCTGACTGTGGATGTGCAAATCAGCTCTCACGAATCCTCCGGATGATTCGAGATTCGAAATTCGAGATTAAAAACGATGATGGCAATCTCGAATCTCCAATCTCGAATCGTTTTAAAACGCCTGCCCGATGCTGAAGAAATACGCTCCGCGATCTTCTCCCCGTTTGCGGTCGAGGATAAATCCGTAATCAAAGCGCAAGGGGATGAATTTAATTTTGAGCCGAAGCCCGAATCCGGCCGATTTCCGGACGTTGAAATTAAAATCGGAGATCCGCGGATAGACGTTGCCGATGTCCAGGAATCCGGCGCCATGCAGCATGCCGAAAATCGGGAAGCGTATTTCGTTGTTGAACAGCAGCATCGCCTCTCCGCCAAAGGGGCGCTGCGTTCCATCCTTCAGTGTTTCCAGCGGACCCAGCTTGTCCTGTTCGAAGCCTCGCATCGTCGTGCCGCCGCCGGCGAAAAAGCGCTCCGGGGAAATTATGGATTTATTCCCAAAAGCCGATGTCAATCCGAGGCGAAGGGCTCCGGCATAAACCAGGCGCATGGGTTCGGCCTTCCTGTCCTTTTCCTTTGATGGCTTCCAGATGAATTTATCCAAAGGCACGTATCGGAAATACTGGCCATAGTATCGGGCGAATCCTATTTCCGAGCCCAGCCAGCGCGGGCCGAATTCGACGCTGTGGGAAGAAAACTCGCCGCGGGTCGCGTCCAGGATGCTGTCGCGCGTGTCTCGCGTCAGCGTGGCAATGAGACGCGCCACGGGCACGTCCGCCTGGAAATTGACCGGGTCGGGCGGGATCTCCCCCTCCTTCCACCGGACATGGTCGTAGCGGTACCCGTAATCCAGGCGGTATTTCCTGGGCAGGGCTCTTTCCTGGAAGAAAGAAAAACCGACTCGGGTGGCGGAAAAGGCCGTCCGCGTCTCGCGCTGGATGAAGGCGCTGGCATCCGTCTTGATATGAATTTTGGTCACAAACGGCTGATAGAAAAACAGGCGCCCTTCCTTCAAGTCCGAATCGTAGCGGAGCTTCATGCCCACATCGGCGGCCTGGCCGAAAAAGTTGCGGTTCTCCGCTTCCAGGATGCCGCCCATCCCGCGATCCGTGTCGAAGAACAGGCCGTACTGAAGCCGATAGGGGCGAATTTCGCGAACACGCAGCCGCACGCGCACATTTTTTGTTTTCGCGTCGGCGCTTTTCAGGGGCAATTCCTCGGTCTGAAAATCGACGCTGGAAAAAACCGCAGTACTGTAGAGGCGCCGGCGCGATTCATCAATTCTTGCGAAATTGAGCACGTCGCCGATCTGAAAATCCAGCTGGCGCTCGATGAAGTCCCGGCTGGTGCTCTGCATTCCTTCAATCACGATATCGCGTATGACGGCCTGCCGGCGCTCGACGATGTTAAAAACCAGATCCGCCCGCGCCTCGGCCGGATTCTGAAAAACACGGTAGGCGACGGATACGTCGTTGTAACCGCGGCTCTGATAGAGACTCTCCAGGGCCTTGACCGAATCTCTCAAGGCGTCGGGATTGTAAATGCTCCCGCTCGAAGTCGGGACTGCCGCCCATAGCTCGTCGTAGGTGAAAGCGCGATTGCCGTTGAATTCAAGCCCCCCGATCAGGAACAGCGGCCCTTCCATGATTTCGATGAGAACCCGGCCCGTGCCTGTTTTCGCATCCAGCTGCACCAGCGGGGCCTGGGCCCTTGCCTGCAGATACCCGCGATCCCGGTAATACCGGCTGATGAAATCGGAAACCTTTGCGGGATCGGCAAAAACTTCGCGCCGCAGCCCGGCCTGATCCAGAACCCTGCGAAGTTCCTCCGCGCCAATTCCCGAATTCCCGCTGAAAACGATGGGGACCTTCGCATAGCGTTCTCCGGGATTGATCGTAAATCGCACGGTCTTCTTTCCGTCTTCTATTTCAACGAGGTATTCGACCTTTGACTCGTAAAATCCCGCCTCGAGCAGGGGCAGGCGAATGGCGCGGACTGCATCCTCCAGCCGTTCGACGTCAAACATGCCTTCTCTCCAGGCTTTCTCTACCTGCGCCGCCACGCCGGACGGCAGCGTCATACCCTCGTAGGCGAAGCGCACCACGGGGCCCGGATCGACATTCAGGTTCAGGTCGATTGTTGAATCCCGGGTGTCGCGCTGCATGCGCACTGACGCTTCCAGGCGGTCCTGGTCGTGATAAAAACTGTTCAGGCGGTCCATACCCTTTTGTATTTTCGGATAATCGTACTTCTGCCCCGTCCTGATGCGGAACCTGTCGCGCAGCGCCTTTTCCGATGAAGCGTCCACACCCTCGAACCGGATGGTTCCGATCTCAAATCTTTGCGCCGCCGAACGCCGCGTCCGGCGTTCTCCCGAAGCGCCCCCCAGCAGCAGATTGTGATTGATTTCAAACCGGTACGTGTTGTCCTGCTGCTTGGTCGCCTGCGTCGTGAATCGTCGGGCGATGTTGTACTGCGCCGCCCAGATCTGGTCGCCGCCGTTGGTCAAATTCATTGAGTAGATAAGAGACAGCCGGTTGGTGATGTCTTCACCAACCGTCAGCCGGGCGCCCTGATCGGATTCGGAGGCAATCTGTCCGGGATCGATGCGGAAGGTGCTCAGCCCCAGCGCGCGCCGGGCTTCGCTGGTGAGCTCCTCGCCCGCCTGGCCGGCAAGCAGCGACAATGCCTGCGATTGGGCGATCTGCATCGCCTGGCCGCGGGTTTCTTCCCGGGTCCTTCCGGTCAGAAGCAGCGAGATTATGTCGGCTTCCGATTTCGGCGGGTCCGATGTCAGCGTGGTCGTCAGCTTATCCGGCGTTCCCGTCAATCGCAGTGTGATGTCGACATTTTCATATTGGGTTTTCACCTCGGTCTGCGCCTGTATGTCCAGCTGCGGTTCGATGCGCGTCTGATTGGCGAAATTCACGACTCCGCGGTTGATGTAATAGGTCCGCTGGTTCAGGATGATTTCGCCGCCGTCGCTCAGCGTGATCCTGCCGATTACGGAGGGTTCCTGAACAGGGCCCACCAGCCTGAGATTGGCGCTCCCTTCCACGCGCGCGGCATTGTTCTGAACCATCATGGGTGTGATCGTGCGCACGTCAACATTTAAGCGAATACGGTCCAGCAGCGGATTGGGCTCCCGGTCCGGGGCGACAACCTGCTGCGACCGCAGATAATTCATCAGCCGTCCGCTTACATCGAAAGACTCCCGGAAAGCGCTTTCCTGAACGCGGATCGTGCCGCCGATCTCGATGGAGTCCTCAACGGATGTGATGGACAGCGTGCCGCTCGAGGAAGATTTCAATCCTTCCGGAAAATCCAGGAAGAAATCCTGGACGGCGGCCTTCAGATCCACATCCCTCAAACCATCGCGTTCGAGCCTCAGAGTGCCGGACGCCTCCATCGGGCCGCCGTTGACGTTGCCTTTGAATTCGCGGACGGAAATCTGTTTTGTGTCGAGCGCAAGGCGCACGGACAGGCTGTCCGCGACAATGCGCGGATCCCGCAGTGTCAGTCTGCCTCCGTTCATTTCCGCCAGTCCCCAGAAACCGGGCGCATTCCGGTTTCCGGAAACAACGAGGGCGACATTGAATTGGCCCGCAGCCTTCAGCTCCCTGTTCCGGAATGTGAGCAGCGCTGCATTCACGCTGCCCCGCAGGCGAAGATCGAGCCGCCCGCCGGACGCCAGGTCTGCCGTGCCGCTTGCTTCCATTTTTGTTTCGGTTCCGGTGAGGGAGAATTTTGAAATCGATGCGATGCCGTTCCGCACCGTTATCTGCGAAGGCTGATTCTGGCCGATGGAAAGTTCATTCATTTTGAAGCGCAGATCCTGAAAATCAATCGTGCCCGACAAATCGCGGAGATTCAGGCCGGCGGCTTCACCGGAAGCATGCAGGGAAATCAGCCCGCTCATTCCCTGAGGCAGGCGACCGCTTGCCTCAGGCCGGATATTTGTCAAATCAAGAGAGAACCGCGCGGGGCCTTCTTTCCTCGGAATCTGCGCCGGAAGGTTTTTCGGCAGCAGCCCGAAAGGGAACTCGCCCGTGAGCGCAATACGCCCCGGACCCCAGGCTGCATCCGCCTGCTGCAGAATCAGCGTGTCGCCCTGCACGCCGGCACGGATGGCGATGTCCGTCAGCGGCGTATCCACTCCGCGAAACCGTGCGCTTCCACCGGCCATTGTGATGGTTCCGCTGCCGCTCCGCGTCCGGCTCGCTCCCGCAAGAAAGAGCTTCAGATCCACAATCCCCTGCGCGGCGAAGCCCTCCGGCGCCGAAAGAAATCCGGCGGCCTGCGACAGATCGATTTTCCCCGTCAGGCTCAGGGCGCCTGCCGGGGATGGCCGGCG
>CAZLHW010000272.1:0-5853 GCA_964559085.1 uncultured Acidobacteriota bacterium
GGCGTACACGCGGGCTCCCTCCTGCAGCATTGCGGGGAACAGGTCGCGCTCAAAACTCTGAGCCCCTTCAGCCGGAAATCGATTCAGAACAGACCGCGCCAGTACGTAAATGCCCGCGTTGACGGTGTTTCCTGTGACCTCATCCTCGGGCGGTTTTTCGGTGAAAGAAACAACACGGCCGTCCGCATCCGTCTCAAGAAGACCATACCCGACCGGATTCATGACGCGCGCCGTCACAATGGTAGCCTCCGCCTTTTTTGCCCGGTGGTAGCGCACGACATCAAGAAGATCGGTATCCGTAAGGATGTCTCCATTCAAGAGAATAGTGGTGTCGTCGATAAGATTCTCGGACGCCTTGAAAGCCCCCGCAGTTCCTCGGGGCAAATCCTCATGGGTATAGCGCATGGTGACGCCGTATTTCATTCCATCGCCGAAAATGTCGGTAATTTTACGCGGCTGATAGGAAAGGCTGAGAATGATTTCCGTGATTTCCGCCCGCTTAATCCGGTCGATCTGGAAAAAAAGGAACGGGATATTGGCCAGGGGAACGATGGGTTTGGGAATATGCAAGGCGAGCGGCCTCAGCCTTGCACCTTTGCCTCCCGCGAGGATGAGCGCTTTAATCACGATAGCCTCCGAGGAAGGTGAAATTCTACCATAGCTAAAGCCCGTAATTCGAGATTCGACATTAAGGAGAATTTAATGAATTTTGAATCAGCAATCTCGAATCATTTAATTATTCCTGCACCCGCCGCCTGGAGTTTTGTGATACCCTAATCGTGCTTATGAATTTGCCAAATACCCTTACAATTGCCCGCATCTTTCTGGTACCGATTGTTGTCGTCGTGTTTCTCACGGTGGAAATTCGCATCTGGGCGTTGTGGGGCGCCGGCCTTTTCCTGGCGGCCGCATTGACGGATCTGTTGGATGGATACCTCGCTCGCCGGCGCAGGCAGGTCACCACGCTCGGACGCCTCCTGGATCCTATCGCAGACAAGCTCCTGATTTCCTCGGCCCTGGTCTCCCTCGTCCAGCTTCGCATTGCGCCGGCATGGATGGTCGTCATCATTCTTGGGCGCGAATTCGCCGTCAGCGGGCTGCGCAGCATTGCAGCGCATGAAGGATTTGAAATTAATGTTTCGCGGATGGGCAAAGGCAAAATGGTTACGCAGGTTGCCGCCGTTGTCGGACTGCTTCTGGGACACAAATACGGCGGCTGGGTTCAGCTCACGGCGCAGATTCTGTTGTGGGCCGTGGTTTTCTTTGCGCTGATATCCATGGTGCAGTATTTTCGCGAATTCTGGTCCAAGCTCGACGGCAATATCAAATTTCGTGAGCGTCGGAGGATTGAGGTGCTGGAGCGGCGGCGAAAGCTTAAGGCCGACCGGCATGAGCTCGGCCGTCTGCGGGAAATTGAAAAGCTGCGGAATCAGGAAGTCAGACCTCCGACATCAAGCTAGTACGTTTGAGCGAAGAGGGGATGCATGATGCTGAATGCAGCCGATAAGACGATACTCCTGAAACTGGCCAGAGAAACCCTCCAAGCCTACTTTTCCGGGGACAAGGCCCCGGACTGCCCGAACCCCTCTGCAGCCCTGCTTGAACAGAAGGGGGCATTTGTTTCGCTCCACCGGGGGGAGGAGCTTCGAGGCTGCATAGGACAATTGCTTCCGGATCGGGAGCTTTATAAAGTTGTGCAGCATTGCGTCCTGAGCGCAGCCCTCGAAGATACCCGCTTTATCGCGGTTGGGCCGGAAGAAGTGAAGGAATTGACCATCGAAATTTCCGTCCTGACGCCGTTCCGGCGCGTCCACAATGTGGAGGAAATTGAAGTAGGCCGGCACGGACTCTACATAGTGCGCGGCGCCGCGCGCGGCCTTTTGCTGCCCCAGGTCGCCACTCAATACGGCTGGGATCGAACCACATTTTTGGAACATACCTGCCTGAAATCCGGACTGCATCCTGCGGCATGGGAGGATCCTCAGACCAGTATCTACAGCTTTGAAGCCGTAGTTTTTTAGGATTCCCCTTTGTCTTCAGCCGCCCAATGACTATGCGTGGATTTACCCTGGCGATCTGTTGGATCTTCACTTTTCTCTTTTCTTTCTGCGCAGATTCGATGGAGGCCGCTGAAAAGACAAAGAAGTTTCGGGTTTCAGCCGTTCAGGAAAACCAGGTCTGGATTGAGGGCGGTTTGATTGATGGCCTGGAAGAGGGCATGGAAGGCGATATCGCGTATGAAATTACCGTAATGGGACAACAGAAGCGCATTATTCCCGCAAAAGTGCGCCTGTCCAAGGTCGAAGACACGGATTCCGTCGGCATTCTTTACGAGGCGTCCGGGGTTGTCAATATAGGATACACGGCCCAATTCACTCCGAAGCTTTCCAGCGAGAGACTTCTCTTTTTCAACGCCCGCGCGTCGGCTTCTTACGAGGCCGGGGATTTCAAGCTTGCGCGGCAGTATTACCAGCGCATCCTCGAAATTCTTCCGGGGGATGCGTTTGCCGCGCGCCGGGTCGAGGAGTGCGCAGCTCAGCTGGAGAAGCAGGACGCGCAGATGCGTGAGCGGCTAAATATTCCCTACTACAGGGAAGTGATCCGCGCCTCCATTGGAAAACTCGATGCCGACAGCATAAATCTGGCCGGCGCTTATGTCGATAAAATCCTGTCTATCGAACCCGGGGATGCGGAGGCGCTGCATTTCAAGGCAAAGCTTGCACAACTGAATTCCCGCCAAGCAACACCCGAATCCGCCGCTGCGGCAGCGCCGCCGACTCCGGCGCCGCGCGCATCGTCTGCCGAGTCAAGCCGGTTCATTGAAACGTCAATTCCAAACAATGCCGCTGTGAAGCCTCCTCCTTCGGCAACGTCGACCGTCATACCCGAAAATATGGTGCGGATACCCGGGGGTGATTATTTGATCGGATCGCTCCCGGGACGCTCCCCGTTTGAGAACGAGCTTCCGCGCCATCAGGTCCGCCTCCAGCCCTTTTTTATGGACCGATACGAGGTAACCAACGAGGAATACAAGCGGTTCTGCGACGAAACCGGCCACGCCTATCCCGAATACTTTAAAAACGGCGATTTCCCGCCGGGCGCTGCCAAAAAGCCTGTTGTTATGGTCAGCTGGCTGGATGCGGACGCCTACGCGCGATGGGCGGGGAAGCGACTCCCCACGGAGTTCGAGTGGGAAGTTGCGGCTGCAGGTTCTTCAGGCAAGACGTGGCCCTGGGGCAATCAGTGGATTTCGAATGCCGCCAATACACGGGAGAAGGGCGAAAAGGATTCCAGCGACGTGGGGGCTTATCCGTTTGACGTCAGCGAGTACGGCATCTACGACCTGGCCGGCAATGTTTCCGAATGGACCCAGAACTGGTATCAGCCCTATCCGGGCAACAGGCGAAAAGAAAAGGAATATGGTGAGCAGTATAAGGTGCTCCGCGGCGGATCCTCAAAGGCTTCGAAGGAGTTTGCCCGTTCCCAATTTCGCGCCCGCCTTCCCTTAAGCTATCGGTAGATGGATCTCGGCTTCCGTTGCGCTCTTTCAGCCGACGAAGAGCTTTCCCGGAAATAATGCCGCCGCGATTCTATCGGGATTTGTTTTCTGCTGATCCCTTTATTGTAAGCCTCGCATACTTCCGCATAACCGCTGCGGCCGCAGGTAGCCTCCCCTCCCACTTCGTGATATATGTAATGGCATGAAGCTTGGTGGATTTGTCCTGATGCGTGTAGGCGGGATTGAGATCGTCATCGATTACTCGTGGTTTATCGTTTTTTTCCTCGTGACCTACACAATGGCGGAAAGCTATTTCCCTCAGGCACATCCCCATTATTCCGCTCCCCAGTATTGGATCATGGGTTCCATCACGGCTGTGGTTTTCTTTATTTCAATACTTATCCATGAAATAGCCCACTCCTTTGTCTCCGTCAAACACGGGGTCAAGGTGACCAGTATTCGACTGCTTATATTCGGCGGAATGTCGCAGACTGCGTCCGAACCCAAAAGCGGAAAGCATGAATTCCTGATAGCGCTCTCCGGTCCGGCGGCGAGCATGGCGCTTGGAATGATTTTCCTGATGATTTATGCGTATCATATGGCGATCAACCGCGTAACGTTGACGGCCGGAGTAGCATGGTGCCTGGCTATAGGGAATATTGCCCTGGCGTTTTTTAATCTCATTCCGGGTTTTCCGCTCGATGGGGGGCGCCTGCTGCGGGCGTTTTTATGGGACCACTGGGACGACAGGCCCCGCGCCACCAGAATCGTCAGTCAGATCGGCAATGCCTTTGCGCTATTTCTGATTGTTTTCGGGATACTTCAGTTTCTGGTTACGCAAAGCCTTCTCTCCGGGCTCTGGATGATGTTTATTGGACTGTTCATGAAACAGTCGGCCGCAGGAAGCTACCAGGCTGTGATGCTGCAGCGGGCGCTTTCCGGAGTGCAGGTGCGTCAGATCATGAAGGAGAATGTTGTTACGGTAGATTGGCTGTTGCCGGTCAATGAGTTGGTGCAGAGCTATCTCTATAAGCACAAATATTCCGATTACCCGGTTTTTAATCGCGATGAGTTTGTCGGAATGGTTTCCCTCGAGGGTGTCAAATCGATTTCCAAGGAGCTGTGGCACTTCAAGCAGGTTCGTGACATTATGACGCCGGTCGAACTCGTTTCCTGCCTGCAGCCGACGGAGGATGCCACGGAAGCGCTTACAAAGATGGTTGCGGCCGAGGTGGATCACATGCCGGTCGTGGAAAGCGGGAAGCTCCTGGGCATAGTCTCACGACGTGACATCCTGAATTTTTTTAAGATTAAAACGGACCT
Source organism: uncultured Acidobacteriota bacterium (assembly GCA_964559085.1). GTDB lineage: Bacteria > Acidobacteriota > UBA6911 > UBA6911 > UBA6911 > UBA6911. The sequence goes on from CAZLHW010000272.1 coordinate 4,823, forward strand.
TGGAGTAGCGTAGGCAGCAGCGAACCGCAAATGCTCGGGGCTCGGGAATCGCATCCCCGCAGCCCTGACAATTCACCTGGAGGTGCTATGATCCGCTCCATATTGATCGTCCTGGCCGAATCGCCTTACGATGCCAGCTCCAAAAATGTTGCGTTCTGGCTGGCCAAAAAAGAAGGCAGCCGCCTTCACGGACTCGCCGTCGTCGATATTACCGCTTTTGAAGTTCCCGTTCTGGGCGGTCCGGATAATTTCATGCCGTCGGTTATGACGCCTCCGCTCAGCGAAAACCAGGCTCTCATGAACGATATGACGGCCGCAGCCAAAGAACGTCTCGATGTGTTTGCCGGCCAGTGCGCATCGCGGGGAATTCCGGCTTCAACTGAAATTAAAAGCGGCATCCCCGGCGATGTCGTCAGCAGGACGGCCATTGCACACGATATTGTGATCCTGTCGCGCACCGGCTATAACCGTATCGCCAATGCCCGGGAGACCGTGGATGCCTGGATCGCGCCTGTTGTTCGAGGGTCTGTCCGCCCCGTCCTGGTGGCCGGAACGGAGTTTCGCGAAGCAAACGATATCCGCAACATCCTGGTCGCCTATGACGGTAGTGCACATTCCGCCCGCGCGCTTCTAACCGCCGCAGAGCTCGCCGCCAGGCCGGGGGTGGCTTGCACTTTGGTTACTGTGGCTCAATCCGAGGAGATCGGTCGTGAGGTCCTTGCTCCGGCCGAAGCATTCCTGTTTCACCACGGAGTCGCCCCCCGTTCAGAGGTTTTGACCGGCGCAAAGCCCTCCGACGCCCTGTGTGAATGGGTCGCTTCCGGGGGGGTGGATATCCTGATTATGGGCGCGTATGGACACAGCCCTATTCGCGAGGTGCTATTCGGCAGCACAACGGAGCGGATTCTCGCCCAATGCGCCGCGACTGTGATTCTTCAATCCTGAACTCCGGAAGCGCCGAAAATAATTTTAAATATTGGTTCTTCTGGCTTTTAAGTGGGTGCCCCCTACATGTTGTGGTTGGGCACCGG
>CAZLHW010000273.1:0-1270 GCA_964559085.1 uncultured Acidobacteriota bacterium
AAGAAAATCGTCTACGTCGATATGCAGGTCCAGCGTATTGTCCAGGCGGTCGGCGAGTTTTACACGAACAAGTTCCGGGGTTAGCACCGCACGGTCCAGCAGCCTTCCTATGTATTGATAGTAGGTTTCGCCCTTCCGGAGCGCCAGGTGCTCCAGGCGTTCCATCAGGTACCATTCATCGGTCGGATCAATTTCTTTCAGCATGCGGACGAACGTCTCTTCCGCCTGCGCATAGCGTTCGGGACCCAGCATATCCGGAGTAAGATCCTCATATTTGTCGTGCAGCAATTCGGTCAGCATGTCCAGCAGGTGCGGCCTGTCGGAAGCCTGCGTCAACAGCGCGGTGGCGCGCAGAGGATGCAGGATTGCCGGAGGACCGATACGGCGGCGCTGCAAGCCATAGGCTTTATCGAGATATTCAAACACATGCAAAAGCGCGTGCCGTTCCCCCTGCCGGTTCATGGGCATGCGGTTGGCAATAATCCGCAAAATATTTTCCCAGCCGACACCCTGCGCGTTCAGCTGCATGTTCAGCGCTGCAGACAACCGCAAAAAGTCAGTCAGATCATGCAATTCCATAATCCACCTTTGCGGGATGCCCTCGCGGCTCCTCAATTGGAATCCCACAGCAGTTGCCAAGGCGTGTCAACGACCCCTTATTGTGCGGCATTGTGCTTTCTATTGGAGAAACTTTTTAAGGTGATTCCTCGACAACTCCTGTTTTAATGATAACAGAAGAAGCAAACGGCTGCGACAGAATGCGTTTTCTTTGGATTTGGCAGGCACAGGACGGGATCCGGACTCGACTGCGATATAGATTCCGGCTGCATTGCAGAGATCCACGACAAAAAATGGGGACAGCCCCCGAAACAGCCCGACCGGGACCGCATCCGGGGGTGTCCCCATTTAGAAATCAGCGGACAGCCGAAGCGCCTTAGGCAATCCCCAGCTTGAACTTAAGCGAGTTCAGGGTGTTCTTCATGAGCATGGTGATCGTCATCGGACCGACCCCGCCGGGAACCGGTGTAATGAAGCCCGCAATTTCCTTCGCCTTCTCAAAATCCACATCGCCGCGCAGAATGGCTACCTTCTTGCCGGTCTTTTCGCTGATCTTCTCGCCAACGCGGTTGACGCCTACGTCGATGACACAGGCACCGGGCTTAATCCATTCAGGCTTCACGAGACCGGGAACGCCGGCCGCAACAATCAGTATGTCGGCGCGAAGGCAATGAGAGGCCAGGTCTTTTGTGCCGGTGTGTACGATTGTTAC
>CAZLHW010000273.1:1280-2063 GCA_964559085.1 uncultured Acidobacteriota bacterium
GCGCTCCTTTTGCCTTCTGAAGCATCATGTTGGCTATCGGCTTGCCTACGATGTTGGAGCGGCCGACCACAACGACCTCCGCGCCGTTTGTTTCAACGCCGGACCGCACAATGAGTTCCTGGATGCCGGCAGGCGTGCATGGAGGGAACTTGCACTCGCTCCCCCCGATCATGAGTCGACCCACGTTTACGGGATGGAATCCATCCACATCCTTGTCGGGATCGATCGCGTTGATCACCTTTTTCTCATCAATGTGTTTCGGCAAAGGCAGCTGAACCAAAATTCCGTTGATCGATTCGTCTTTATTGTATTTGTCAATCAGTGCCAGAAGGTCTTTTTCCGGTATATCGGCCGGCTGGTTGTCCTGTACTTCCTTAAAACCCAGACTGATGGCCGTTTTAACCTTAAGAGTGACATAGGATACGGATGCCGGGTTCTCTCCCACCAGGATGGTTGCCAGGCCGGGAACACCGCCGTGCGACTGTTTGATTTTCTTAACTTCTTCTTCAATTTCTTTGAGTATTGTTGTCTGGACTTCGGTGCCCATGATTAATTTTGCCGTCATAGAATCTCTCCGTGTTCAAGATATGGGCTTAAAGATTACGATACTCCGGGGCATAAATCGAGGGATCAAAAGCAGAAAAATGATATTAGGGAACGGCGGCGCCTGTCCGTCGCTCGCTATCGTTTTCAATTCGACGCATCTTTCCTTGTCAGGAGCAACTGCTCAATCGCGTCTGCTTTATCTCGAATGCGTTTGAGTGTAACAACTACCCAAACCGC
>CAZLHW010000273.1:2073-5831 GCA_964559085.1 uncultured Acidobacteriota bacterium
ACCGCTACTCCGATAATGCCTCCCCAGAGGATCAACAACAGGATCAATGGTACAAACTCCAGAATAGCAAGCTGCCCCATAACGCCGTGATCTCCTTTCCAGGTGCAAGTGTGGAGTCATTAAAGACGCTGCTCATGATCTTCTCCCGCGGATCCCGGATTGCGGTCGTGTTTTGCCTAAGGCTATTCTGATTCAAAGCCTTGATCCGAAAACTTCAAAGTCCGAGCATTCTCGGTTACGGTGCGAACCACAGTATCCGGGGCGCCATTCGGGATGTTGGCCGCGATTTCGAGAGTTATCGTTACGTCCGAACCGACCAGGCCGACCAGGTGCGAAATGACTTCATCGGCAATCTTTCCGGCGTCTCGGCCCACGCGCGTTGGATCCAGCGTTACGCTTCCGTGAAAGCGCTTTAGCCTGGGAGGTCCAACCCGTACCGCCTTCTCCGTTTTCGGATTGGCCGGTCCCGGACCCGGCGTGGGCGTATTTCCGCCGGATCCGCTTATTGTCCTGGAGGCAGCGCTCTCGGCGGCCGCTGTGTCTTCCTGGTATTGCTTGAATGCAATTTCCGGCCGAACGAGCAGGCCCGAGAAATCGGATCCGCCGAGAGCGACCAGCTTCCCGCATCTCAATCCGCGATACCGGCCTGTTGCCTCATCATAACTGTCGGCGTAGGCAAACGATTCCTGCTGCCATAGCAGCAATCCCAATCCTTCCTGAATCGCCGCAAGCAGCACGGCCGGATTTTTAAGGCGGGGCAAATACGTGTAGCGCGCGAAATCGTCGACGAGCTGTTTAACCGCGACGTGATTCCCGCGCCATAGCGGAATGCCGTCGAGTTCCATCCGCAGGCGCGTTGAAGCGAAGCTGGGAAGCAACAGCTCGTCATTCCGCAGTTTTTTGCTCGCACGAACGGCCAGGGCATCCTGTCCGGTGAGTCGGATAGCGTGCCACTCCATCGCCGACTGCGGATCATGCTGCGTCGGCACCAGCAGCCACTGATAAGTCTCCGGGATTCTTGCCGTCACCGCCCCTTCCGCAGCGTTCCGTTGCGTCTCCGCCTGCTTTACCTGCTGCGGATCGAGATTCAGCGTCTCTTTCTCTTCAAGGATCGATTCCCATGCAAGATAGCGGCGGGCGGCCTCATCAAGATCCTGCAGCCGGGTTTTGTCCGCCGCCAGGAATACGAGCGTATTGCGGTACAACCGAGGAGAATTGCCGCGGGAGTCAAGGATCGCTTTAGCGGCTATTTCCGCCGGGCATCCGGAATCTTTGCTGTAAGGATGATCAACTCTCAGGACAACCAGACGTGCGTCGAGATCATCCGGCACATCCTGACCGGATGGAGGCATGGGATGGATGCGGCAGAAGTCCCCCTCCTTGCGCAAGTCCAATCGCACCCGGCGATCGATTTCCTGTATCACTTTATCCGGATCGCGTTTGAGCTGCTCGGCCCGATCCTCTGCAAGCTTGGTTACGGTCGGTTGTGTGGAATACCAGTAGCGCGACCCGTCCTGGTAGAGATAGGTGGCCGTTCCGGCCAGCCGGCGAAGAGCATCGCCGAAGACGGCGGCCGATTCTCCCGGCATCAGGCAACCCAGCTTTATGCTTCGATCTTCGAGACCGCGGTGCGCCGCCGCTGCGGTTGGAGCGGAACCCATATATATTGTTCGGGCGACACGCCGGCATGCGGCGAACTTGCCAAGGTTCGGCAATTCGCCGTCCAGCTTCAGCGGCAGCGAATTGGGGCCGTCCACATCTTTTTCAATTACCGGCACCCAGTTATCGGAAAGATACCGTGTCAGCTCGAACTGAACGCGCGAATCATCGATTGGAATATTGGCAGGCAGAATCAGTGGATTCCGGTCGCCTTTTTCCCATAGCGAATGGATCACGGCAGCCATCAGACGCAACACGCCGCGCGTGCGCTGAAACTTCACCAGCGTGGACCAGTCCGTGTACAGGCGGTCGAATATCTCGGGATGGATCGGATAAGCCGCCTTGATGCGCTTTTCATAATCCGCGTCGCGGCACTCCGGCGGAAATTCCTGATGCTGCGTCCGGTAAAAATCCGCAAAGCCCCTTGCCACAACGTCCCTGTCTTTAAACTGGGCCGGATCCGTCAGCGGCTCAAACAACCTCCGGCGCACGATCTCAAATCCTTCTTCCGCACTGGCCGGCCGCCAGGATGATTCGACCCGGCCGACCACATTTCGCAGCCTGTCGAGCGCCTCCCGTCCGCGCTGGCCGCCGACTTCCACGTCATCCGCCCGGGTGTGCGGCGATCCGCTTGTATCGGAAGCCGGGAGGCTGATGACCAGCAGGCAGTTCTTCGCCAGTTTCGCCGATTCAGTTAGAACCTGCGCAAACGTGAACTGCGTTTCGAAACTGCCTCCAGGCAGATCGGTCTGGTCGTGCAGCTGGCGCGCGTAGGCCACCCACTCATCGATGAGCACGAGACACGGCCCGTATTCCGCAAAAAGCTCGCGCAGCCGGTCACCGGGACTGGTTGCCCTGGCATCATCCGCCGCAACCTGGGCAAAAGCTTTCTTGCCGCCCAGCTGCCAGGCCAGTTCGCCCCAGAGCGTGCATACTTTGGTTCCGTCAGGCTTTATTGCCGGGTTGCCGGGCGATATCTTGTTCCCCACCAGAACGACGCGCCGGACGGACGGCAGCTTGTTTTCACCCGATGCCTGCATTACGGCATCGATTCCCGGCAACTGGTTCGGAGCCGCGCCGGAGAACAGATGGTACAGAGCCAGCATCGAGTGCGTCTTGCCGCCGCCAAAGTTGGTCTGAAGCTGCACCACCGGGTCGCCGCCTTTGCCTGAAAGACGTCGAACCGCGCCGATCAGCATATGGCGCAAACTATCGGTCAGATAGGTGCGCCGGAAAAACTCCACCGGATCCCGGTATTCGTCGCTCCCCTGACCCAGGTGCACCTGCCAGAGATCGGCGGCAAACTCCGCCTGCTGATACTGCCCGCTGGCAACGTCCTTATGCGGCGTGACCACTTCACGCCAGGGTTTCAGATTGATGGATGCGGCGCTCTCAATCGCAGTGCCCGCGCTTTTGCGCTTTTCGCCGCGCACCTGCTCGTCGAAGCGGAGGCGCAGCAGCTCCATCTTCATCTTTTCGATTTCATCCGCCTGGGGCGCCGAAACCGCCGTCAGCAACCGCCCGGCAGAGTCGAGGCCGCGGTAGGCGTCGTCGGTTGAAAAGGGTTCCTGGTGCGCCCACTTGTTGCGCACATCCCGCAGCTCACTGATCAGGCTGCGTTCCGCAAAGCCCAGCACGCGCTTGAACACTTCGTTCCAGGATTCCCACATCAGCTTCAGCAGCGCCGTGGAATCCCACTTTGCAAGAGGCTTGTCCGCCAGAAGCCGGTCTTCGCCCATGAATCGCCGGGCTTGTGCAAGTGCGGATTCTTTATAGATTTCGCGGAACTCTCTTTCGACAAAAGGCGCAAGACCGGCCATCAGCAGATCCATCGCCTTCCCGATGCGTTCATGATTGGTGATTGCCAATTCAACCTCCTGCGTAAATGAGCTGACTTTGCCGTTATTGGCTTGCAAGCAAAGCGCGGATGCCTCTGCAGAAAACCGTAAAACTGCGGGAGGAGTTGTTAGTTCCCTGCAGGATCTCACTCATTCTCCTGGCGCCGGAAATTTTTTGGAATTCCGGGATCAGCCTGGACAGTTCTGCAGAAGGCGTTTGAATAGTATCCGGATCACGATAGCGGGCTCTTTGGCCTATTG
>CAZLHW010000274.1:0-5804 GCA_964559085.1 uncultured Acidobacteriota bacterium
CTTTGGCTGTCTCGTGCCGCGCCTGGTGACCGGCCAGTTCGATCCCACGTGGCAAAAGTCGGTCTGGCCGTCAACGGGCAATTACTGCCGGGGAGGTGCCTACGATGCAACGATCCTGGCGTGTGATCATCTTCGGCACCGCAGCCACATCATCACCAATATTTTTAATGATCGCGGGGCGGAGGGACTCGAGGACAAGTATCAGGATGCTCTTCTGCGTATCGAGCAGATCGAGAAGCGGCTGACAAGTCCTTTATCGCTGCCTTCTCCTGTTCCCTGCAGTACGGTCCCGGAACCCGAATCCAATTTGAGCGAATCCAGATATTATTCCAATATCGAAACCGCCAAATCCCACATCCGGGCAGGCGACATTTTTCAAGTGGTGCTCTCTCAGCGTTTCTCAATGAGGATCCAGTGCGATCCCTTTGACATCTACCGTGCCTTGCGGTTCATCAATCCCTCGCCCTACATGTTCTTCCTGCGGATCGACAACCTGCATCTTGTGGGCGCTTCTCCGGAGATGCTGGTCAAAGTGCGGAACGGGCGCGTGGAGTACGGCCCGATTGCGGGAACGCGGCCGCGCGGCAAGAATCCTGAAGAAGACGCCCAACTCAGCCGCGAATTGCTGGCCGACGAAAAGGAGCGAGCGGAGCACATCATGCTTGTTGATCTGGGACGCAATGATCTGGGCCGGGTCTGTGATTTCGGCAGCGTGAAGGTAACGGATCTGATGCGGATAGAAAAATACAGCCACGTGATGCACCTGGTGAGCAGCGTTGAAGGGGAATTGCGCAAGGATCTCGATTGCTTTCATGCGCTGGAGTCCTGCCTTCCGGCAGGCACGGTGTCGGGCGCTCCCAAAGTGCGCGCCATGGAAATCATTGAAGCGCTGGAACCGCGGCGCCGAGGGATCTATGGGGGCGCCGTGGGGTATGTCGATTTCTCCGGTAACCTTGATACCTGCATCGCGCTGCGCACCCTGATCATCAAGGATGGAATCGCGTACATTCAGGCCGGCGGAGGCATTGTTGCCGACTCCCAGCCTCAGAGGGAGAGGGAGGAGTCGATCAATAAGGCCAGCGCCCTGATCCGCGCGGTGAAGTTCGCGCATGAAGGCCTGAAATGATTTACGATTGACGATTGACGATTGACGATTTGAAAAGCAACTTGCCGACTTCAAATCGTCAATCGTCAATCGTAAATTGAATGGGGGGATATGATACTCGTCATCGACAACTATGATTCCTTCACCTTTAACCTGGTGCAATATCTGGGCTCGATGGGCCACGGCCTGAAGGTTTTTCGGAATGATGCCATCACGCTGGAAGAGATCGAGCGGCTTGCGCCGGAACACATCGTCATATCCCCTGGCCCTGGGCGTCCCGAGAATTCCGGCATAATTATAGACACGATAAAGCGTTTTTCCGGACGCATACCGATATTGGGCGTGTGCCTGGGACACCAGGCGATCGGAGCCGCTTTGGGCGGGGATGTGGTGTAGGCGCAGCAAATTATGCAAGGAAAGACAAGCGACATCTTTCATGACGGACGGACTATTTTCCAGGGATTGCCGAACCCGTTCTGTGCGACGCGCTATCATTCGCTCGTAGTCGCGCCCGAACATTTGCCGGCTTGCCTGGAGATATCCGCCAGAACGTCCGATGGTGTGATCATGGGACTCCGCCATCGGAAAATGGTTGTGGAAGGAGTGCAGTTTCATCCCGAATCCATCCTGACGGAAACAGGAATGCAACTGCTTAGAAATTTTGTGAGCCTGCAATCGGCAAGCAATTAGAAAACAGGCAGGGTGCCGAGATGTTCAAGACTTTGAGCGATTATCAATTGCCCTCCGCCCTCAAAGGCACGGTGCTGGAAAAAATCATGCGCGCAAAAGTGCAGGAGCTGATCGGGGCCGAAAACAAGCTGCCGGCCGTCAGCCTGGAAAGCGTTCTGGATCGAGCTCCGGAGATTCGATCGTTCAAACGAGCCTTGGTTTCCAGGGCGCCGGCCATCATTGCGGAGATCAAGAAAGCGTCGCCGTCGGCCGGTGTTATCCGCGAAGACTTTGATCCGGTTGCCCTGGGCCGCGCGTATCAGAAGTCCGGCGCCGCGGCGCTCTCGGTTATTACCGAAGTCACCTATTTCCACGGCGGGCTCGAGAATCTTGCACGGCTGCGATGGAGCGCGAAGATTCCGCTGCTGCGCAAGGACTTTATCATCGATCCGTATCAGATTCTCGAAGCTCGGCATGCCGGGGCCGATGCCGTGCTTCTCATCGCCGTGCTTTTGGATGCCGGCGCCTTGAGACGCCTGCGCTCCGAAGCGGAGCGGCTTGGAATGGATGCGCTGGTTGAAGTGCACAATGAGGCGGAGCTCCAGCAGGCTCTGGATGCGGGCGCGACCCTGATCGGAGTCAACAATCGGGATCTGCGCACCTTTGAAGTATCGCTTGATGTTTCACTGAATCTTGCAAAAAGATTTCCCCGCAATGTGGTCGCGGTAGCCGAAAGCGGCATCCGGACCGCCGATGATATACGGAAACTCTCTGCTGCGGGTTTCCGCGGCTTTCTCGTGGGCGAGACCCTGATGCGGGCCGAAAGCCCGGGGGCAGCGCTGAGTCAATTGATTCGAGATTCGAAATTCGAGATTCGAGATTAAAAGCGCATTGGCTGTTGAGTTTGTCCCGGCTGCAAAGTCGTTTTCAATCTCGAATCGTGGATATGCCCATGAAAGTTAAAGTGTGCGGTATCACGTCCTATGAAGACGCTGCGATGGTTTTGGATCACGGCGTGGACGCGCTGGGTTTTAATTTTTATCCGTCAAGCCCCCGATTCCTCAAACTTGTCGATGCGCGTGCCATTGTCCGCCGGCTGCCTCCGTTTGTAACGACGGTCGGGGTTTTTGTCAACGTTGAGGAGCCGGACCGGGTGGCGGAAATGGCAAGGACTGCAGGGGTGCAGGTATTGCAGCTTCACGGAGATGAGACTCCGGAATACTGTCGGCAACTTGAAAACTGGACTTTGATCAAAGCCTTGAGAGTGGGAGCAGGCGGAGTGCCTGGAAATGCGGATGCGTATCCGGTTCAGGGATTTTTACTGGATGCGAAGGATGATGTGCTTTTCGGCGGAACCGGACGATCCTTTGATTGGACTCTCGCCGGCGGTGCACGGCTTGGCCGCCCCATTATCCTTGCAGGAGGGCTTCGGCCGGACAATGTCAAGGAAGCCATCCGGGTGGTGCGTCCCTATGGCGTCGATGTATGCAGCGGTGTTGAAAGCGCTCCGGGAAGAAAAGACGCAGGAAAAATGCGGCAATTTATGAATGAGGTAAAAAATGGCGACGACCTACTTCACCGGCCCTGATGCGCGTGGGCGTTATGGTTCCTATGGAGGGCGGTATGTGCCGGAAACTTTGATGGGACCGCTGCAGGAACTTGAGGATGCGTATAAAAGCGCTTTGAAGGATCCGGACTTTCAAAACGAGCTGAATGATCTGCTGCGGACCTATGTGGGCCGTCCGACGCCGCTCACGCCCGCGCGCCGCCTTGCTTCTCATCTCGGCAAAGGCCGCATTTATCTCAAGCGAGAGGATCTGACGCATACAGGCGCCCACAAAATCAACAATGCGATCGGCCAGATTTTGCTCGCGAGGCGCATGGGGAAAACCCGAATCATAGCCGAAACCGGAGCCGGCCAGCACGGTGTGGCGACCGCGACGGCGGCTGCTCTTTTCGGCATGGAATGCGACATCTACATGGGAACGGAAGACATGCGTCGGCAGGCGCTGAACGTCTTCCGGATGCAGTTGCTCGGCGCCACCGTACGCCCGGTCGATTCCGGGAGTCGGACGCTTAAGGATGCCATCAATGAGGCCATGCGCGACTGGGTAACAAACGTATCGAATACGCACTACCTGCTGGGATCGGTTTTGGGGGCGCATCCCTATCCATGGATCGTTCGCGACTTTCAGACCATCATCGGCAGAGAGGCGCGCGCCCAGATTCTCGCAGCCGAGGGGCGCCTTCCCGATCTGCTCATAGCCTGCGTCGGAGGCGGGAGCAACGCGATCGGCCTCTTTCACGATTTTCTCCGCGAACCGGGCGTTCGCCTCATCGGTGTGGAAGCCGGCGGCAGAGGAACCGCACTGGGGGAACATGCGGCCCGCTTCAGCGGTGGACGAAAAGGCGTACTGCAGGGGACTCTCAGCTATGTGCTACAGGATGAAAACGGCCAGATTGCGGGCACCCATTCCATTTCAGCCGGACTCGACTATCCGTCCGTAGGCCCGGAGCACTCCTTTTTGCATGATGAAGGGCGTGTGCAGTATACATCCATAACCGATGAACTGGCTTTGGATGCATTTCAGCTGCTCAGCCGGAAGGAAGGTATTATTCCCGCTCTGGAAAGCTCGCACGCGATAGCCGAATTGGTGCGCCTCGCGCCTGAAATGGAAAAAGATACCCTGGTGATCGTGAACCTTTCCGGGCGCGGTGACAAGGATGTGGCCCAAGTCTCCGAACTGCTTTCCGCTTCCAGTCGTTAGTCGCCGGCAAAACCCGGCGACCGGCGACTGCTTCTTATTCACTGAGGTGACAAACAACCATGGCGCGACGAATCGGACAGATGTTTCAGGAACTCAACGCTCGTGGAAAGAAGGCGTTCATTCCTTTTATCATGGCCGGCGACCCCGATCTTGAGACGACGATACGGCTTCACCCGGAGCTCGAACGCGCCGCGTCGCACATCAATGAAATCCGCGAGCCGTTTTCCGAACCAGTCGCCGACGGACCGGCAAATGCACGGGCGGGAATCCCGGCGCTGAGTCACCGGTACAGGATGACCGATTATCTGAAAGCGGTTGAGGTGATACGTCGCAGCACCCGGGTGCCGATTATTCTGTTCAGCTATTTGAATCCGATCTTTCAATACGGGCTGGAGTCTCTGGCCCGGGACGCGCAGTCCGCAGGCGTGGACGGCATTCTGGTGACAGACATCATTCCCGAGGAAAGCGACGAATACCGCGCCTGCATGGATGCAAAAGGGCTGGACTGCATTTTCCTCGCCGCTCCGACAAGCGGAGAAGAGCGGATTGCCAGGATTGCCGAATGTTCCCGCGGATTTGTGTACGTTGTTTCGCGAACCGGTGTTACCGGCGTACAACAAGAGCTTTCCGGCTCGATCCGCCCGACCGTCGACCGTGTCCGCAGGTTCACAAAACTCCCTGTGGCTGTCGGATTTGGCATCTCGAGGCCGGAGCATGTCCGGGCAATATGGGATATTGCGGACGGCGCCGTTGTCGGCAGCGCCATCGTTTCCGAAATGGAAAAGATCGGGGATCCGTCCGAGGTGCCCTCCAGAATCGCCGACTTCTGCCGCCATCTTACCGGCTCTGCATGACAGTCTTGCCGCCTTTGAGGGATGGTCGCAGAAATTATGCTATAACTGGAGCCGATCAGCGGGAAGGAGAGCGTCATTGTTTACCGTCGATTTTGAGCCCGTAGGCCGCCGCGGGGAGTGCGATGAGAGCCAAAGCCTTTTGGAATGCGCGCGCCGATTGAACGTGGATCTTGTCAATATCTGCGGAGGCGCCGGAGTCTGTCAGCGATGCAAAGTGCAGATTGTTCGCGGTGATGTAAGCGATACGACTTCGGAAGAGGCTGCAACCTTTGATGAGCAGGAACTCGCGCAAAAGTACCGCCTTGCTTGTCGCTGTTTTCCCAGGAGCGATGTCAAAGTCCATATTCCCCCGGAATCACTGACGGCGCCGCAGCGAACCCAGCTGGAAGGCTTGGCGCTCCCGGTGGA
>CAZLHW010000275.1:0-941 GCA_964559085.1 uncultured Acidobacteriota bacterium
ATATACCCGCTATGAGATGGTCTCTGCGGTCAATGCAGCTCTGCGTGAAATACGGATCAATGCGAGCGATACCAGTCTGAGAGGAATTGCCAGTCAGGAAATTTACGATCTGCCGGCAGGTGTGATCGATGTAAGGCAGATCGAGACCAGTACAACATCGGGTAGCGCCGGATTTACGCCCAACTACAACTGGCAGGTAATTGGCGGACAGATCTTCTTCGACCAGGGTAGAATGCCGGTGGCGGACAGTTACATACGCCTCTGGTATACAAAACTACCGGATGAAGTAAACGACGAAAGCGACACAATCTCGGATGAGATCAACCGCCAGCGACTGGCCTGGGCTGCGGCTTACTACCTGATGGTGGCCAGATTGCGCCGGGGCGGGAACGAGGATTCGGGGGCCAAGAAGCTCATCGATGAGGCCGAGAAGAACAAAAGTGTATATGCTTTACGCTTTCCGGTGCGTTTGCGCCCGAAGGCCGTGAAACTCCCCAATTGGTAGGCAACCATGACAAGCTACGACACGTCTCCTACTCAGTCGTCGCCAAATTATCATATCGTGCTGGATGACGGAACCCATAAACTCGGCTTCATCCTATGCGATGGCTACGGCAATATCACGATGCAGGGGATGCAGAAAACTCCCATACCCAAGACGACGCTGAAGGTCGCCCAGGGAAAAAGCGGATATGATGACCTAAAACAACCCTACAGCGCGGCCGTTCAGAATGATTGGTCTGGAGGAAGGGGGTGGCGCGACTTCGAACGCGACAGCACCCGCTTCTACGACTCGATGCGGGCCGATACCATCCTGGGCGAGATCCGTATGGGGCCGAAAGATAATCTGACAACCGGTTACTTCGACTATACCACCTGGCAGACCATCGCAGTTGGGAAGGTATTTACTACATCAGATATAGCGCCCGGGCCGCTGTACA
>CAZLHW010000275.1:951-2283 GCA_964559085.1 uncultured Acidobacteriota bacterium
GCAAGCACCATCGCTGTACGCCAACTCGTCTTTCAGGTGAAGGGCGGAAAGAAGTACACCTACCCCTTCGTCGTGTGGGCGCATATCTACGCCGATAACGCCGGTACACCTGGCGCGGAAATTGTCAAATCGAATGGTTATCTGGTCATCAAAGACCTCTCGACGACGGCCTGGACGACGCTAACCTTCAACCTGGCTGCGGCGACGACCCTGACCGCGGGAGTCACTTATTGGGTGTCTCTGGAGATGCCGGCGCTGGGTTACAAGATGACCGTGGCGCAATACACAAACACCGGGCATAACACTTTGCAAAAGCTCGGATCGGGAAGCTGGACGACGGCAACCAGCGGAAAATCCATCGTCCACCAGCTGATCACCACGGCGCAGGGAGAAGCGTTTTTCTTCGAGTATAAGAAGCAACTCTATTTTGCCCTGCGCAGCGACGATTACCAGGCGCCGCATGTTTTCATGAACGGCTACCGGGGACTTGTTCGAGCAACGAATGCCAGCGACAAATCGAAGGTATATACGTCGCTGACACTGACAGAGAATGAACTAGCCGGCAAGATCATTATGGCCACCGAAGGGCCGGGGTCGAAAGAAGCGATTAACTGGCGCAAGATCGTCAGCAATACTGCCGGAGCGAACGCTACCCTGGTTGTCAACCCATGTACACAGACTGCCTGGACAACAACCACTCATTTTGTCATTTTGGGATGCAACACATGGCAGAATGTAACCAGCGGGTCTGATCTCAAATACCCGATCACGGATGTATGCGTGACAGATACCCTGGTCTACATTGCCCAGGGCGAGGAAGAAACCGACTCGTACATCGTCCGCATGCGCTACAATTCATCTGGAACGCATGAATTCGCCGCCGAAAGCACAAAAGCGACGCATTTGCTCTCATGGGTGAACGAGGAGGGGGCAAAGAAGATCATGCGCTCGTACGAGAATTACAAGGTATCCATCAGCGCGGCGAAGACCTGGGGAAATGCATTAAGTTGGGGTACGGCCATCGAGTGCGGATCGGCTAACAGCCAGATCAATAACCTGGCATTATATGGACAGCCAGAGATCCCCTACATAATCAAAGAGGACGAATTCGGGAGTGTCTATAACGAGGTCTACGCTAAACTATCACCAGCTGAGATGGCCTCGCTGCGCTCGGACTATACCGGAATTGCCGTGCTGAAGCACGACGTGTTTCTGTATTTCTCGCTTGGGGAAGGGCTGGAACGTTACTTCAACAATCATCTTGACGATGTGGGACCGAACCGAGATGAAGGCCTGCCAAAAGATCGTCGAGGAGTTATCAAGCACCTGGTC
>CAZLHW010000275.1:2293-5760 GCA_964559085.1 uncultured Acidobacteriota bacterium
GGGCTATGCCGGGAGATTGTATGCGGCTGTGGATGCGATGGACAACGGGATCTCATCAATATTGTGCAACAATGGGAATGGCTGGCACGAGATTTACCGGGGAGGATACGGCGAGCGCATCCGCAGGCTGTTTGTCCAGCCTTTACCTGGCGACACTTGCGACCGGTTATGGGTGAGCCAGGAAGAGAAAGTCATCTGGCTGGCAATTGCACTGAATCCTAAATTCCAGGCTGATTATACCTACACAGATCATGCTGAGGTGGTGAGCTGCTACATAAACGGCAATTTCACCGCGATCAATAAATACTGGTCGTCATTGACCTTCTTCTGTGAAGATTTGGACGGGGCGAACCAATATATCGAACTCTACTACCGGACAGACGATGATAATGATTGGAAGATGATCTCTACCGCTCTCAATACCTCTCCACAGCAGGAGTTAAAAATCGGAAATCACGATGTGACTGGCAGAAGATTCCAGTATAAATTGGTGTTGCACACCAACGATGAGACCAAATCTCCGACGGTAGCGGCCATCGTGACCGATTATGTCGAACGGGTGCCGACGACTGATAGCTGGCAGGTGACCTTCCTGATGGAAGACACTCTAAAAGACCTGAATGGGGAATGGGTCGGGGCTACACTCGATCAGGTGGACGCCCAGATCACAGAATGGGCGAACAGCAATACCCGAGCTGCGCCGCTGCTGATGAGCGGGGTACACACGGCCTTTAACAACAGATACGTTTTCGTCGACCCTGCAGGATGGCAGCCGGTCGATTTCAAGATCAACGATAAGACCCGCGAAATGAAAACTATCGCGGCGTTTACGATCACTGAGGCAGCATGAGCGACGAACTACCCGAAGTGCTGACTGTACTAGGGAAACTTTGCGACTCGAAAGAGGAATACTGGATAGGGGAGGCTCTGACGCGCATGAAACGCAAGTTTCGCTATCAGGTCAGTTTCATGGGCGGAAATATGGCCGGCGGGCGGATTTTTGACTTTGTGATCGACGACCGACCCCCTTTACCCATCCCCCTTGAGATTGATGGGGCGCACTGGCACGATGGTAAGCGCAAGTATGAAGACGATGTTCAGGAATACCTCAGCGAAGGCGAAATGAATGGCAAATACGCCAAATCTGTGCACATCAAAGCTGAGGAGATCACCAGTATCGAGACGGCCATGCAGATCATCAGAAAGAAGAAAATATGAACCGCGACGAAGTGCGCCTGCGCGCCATGGAAATCACAATCAAGAACCTGGAAACAGAGCTAGCCAGGCTGCGCTACGGCATCCAGGACACACGCCAGGGCAGGGTTCTGAAGCAAACGGGAGATGTGGAAATCCAGGGGAAGATCACTTATACCAACAGCGAATTCAAGGCCGGGAACAACGTACCCCTGGGCGAAGGATTCACCGGCACAATCCAGGTATACCCGCCGATCACCGTCGATGGGTACGAGTGTAACTACCTGGTATTGAAAAGTGATGTCTTGCAGTTCGGAGTGACCAGTGACGGGGACGTGATCGCTGCCGGCGGGGCCATCGTGCTGAACGCAGACGGCAGTAAGATATCCGGTTGGGATATTCTGCCAGAAGAACTCAGCGCCAACAACGCCCATCTGATGAGCGATGGAATATTGCGCCTGGGGACGAGCACTGACATCATCGAACTCAACGCCATCGATGGGACTTACCGCATCTGGGCGGGGGCCGTCAATGGGGTCGATGCGCCGTTCAGTGTGACGAAAAAGGGTGCGATAAAGTCTATACTGGGACAACTTGGAAACTGGACTATCAGCGACACAACCCTCAGCGCGCCGGGAATGACTCTGGATGCAGCCAACAGCAAGATATTGGTAGGAAGCAGCGGAAGCCCGGCCATCGAGATTGATGGCCTGAACGAGCGTATGCGCAGCAAGGACTATGCGGCAGGCGTGTCCGGATTTAATATCGACAGCAATTTGATCGAAGCCAATAACCTGAAAGCCAGGGGAATGATCGAAGCCATGGTGATGGCATATAAAAGCGTTCAGGCCAGCGGGGGAACTTCGTGGTTTAGCAAGAGCGCCGGGAAACTGAAAACAACATTTACCTCCGTTGCACCACCAGCACACTTCGATATTGAAGTGGAAGATGCGGCGTCAGGCCATTATCAGATATTTACCAATGGCGATGATCTGCTGATTAAATCGAGCGCAGGAATCGAGAATTGGTTGCATATCGAAGATACATTTGATATGGGCGAGTATTGGAAATACGAATGCAGCCTGCCCAGCGTATCGGGATCGCCTCAGACGGTGGAGACATTCAGCGCTGGAGCACCTATTGTTGATATTGGCCAGGCTGGAGACGGTATTATAACCATTTCGTGTGATAATGGCGTTGGTTATTCCCCCAATATTACTATGTCAATTTATAGCGGGATGCCTGGAACATTGTTACCGTTTTGGCGGGGAGGAAATCTAAACGGATTCCTTGACTACATCACAACAAGTTATGGGCTGGGAATAGGAGACGCCGACAACTTCCTGTCGTACGATCAAGTCAATAAATTGCGTTTAAAATTCGGACAGTATGGCATAAACATTGGCGAGAAAGGATTGGACTTGCCCGTGTTGTCGGTAAGTAACCCGGCGTACATAGCCGGGAGAATAACATTTACCAAGCCTGGTGATAGCATCATCTCCGGGTGTATCTGGCCGTTTTACGAAACATACGGTAGCTACGAAGCTCTGACATTGAAAATTTTTGCCGCCAGTACAGACAACCCCCCCTATGGCGGCACCGGACAGGTCTATATTGGGTCGATGTCAGGCGACTTAAATGATAAATTATTCCAGTCCTACACTCGTTATCACGGGACAGGGACGGAAGGCTATATTGACAATATCGCTACTCGAATGAGGATCCTCAAAGACCGCTTCGGGAATGGGGGAAACCTGCTGGTTGAGGGCGGGATTGTCAGCGGATCACCGGTGGGTGTCACCGAAGCGGGTACGCTAAAGACCTTCGATATCGCCAGTGCACCGACAGCGTTTGCAGAAGCCGGTACGCACGTGCTCTATTCAAAGGCAGACGGCTACTATCACATGGATTCATTGGGCAATGAATATCCCTTGGGGGGTATTCAGACTGGGGCGACGCTGCCGGCATCGCCAACCGCCGGGCAACTCTTCCTTCATACGCCGATAGGCAGGACTGTCTTGCTGCAATATACCGATACGGGATGGATGCCTATGCGGGCTTACGGCGACACGATGATTTACGTGGATGCAGCAGACGGCACCGACGACGCCGAACACGGTACTGGGGTCGATGCGGCTGCTTATGCCACACTCCAATACGCCATGGACATGCTGCCGCCAATCATCGGTGGGAACGTGACTATCAACGTAACAGGCAGCGTCGGGAATGTGGTTATCCAGGGGAAAAATTTCACCAGCGCCTATTCTATTACA
>CAZLHW010000276.1:0-5750 GCA_964559085.1 uncultured Acidobacteriota bacterium
TTTTACCAACACCCTATCTTCATGAAGGGCATCTTCCATGTTGCGGGCCGGTATAAAGACGTCCTCCCTATGCTGAGTCCGATCATCCGGTATCAGGAACCCATAGCCATCCTTGTGACAGCTCAGCGTTCCCGACACGAGATTTTCGCGAGATGGGATCGAGTAACGACCTCTTTTGACGCGGTGGATGACTTGCTCCGCATCCAGCTCGTCCAGGAAACGCTGCAGGCTTCTACGGTCATCGCTGTCCAAGTCCAGGACCCGCACCACATCCCGGAATGTAAAGCTCTTGATTGTAAGGGATTGGATATAATCCAAAACCTTGCTTTTTTGAGTCGGCGTCAACATAGGAATGATTCGAGATTGGAAATTTTGGATGCAGGGATCAGGGACCCCCATGGGATTCACCCCCATGGGATCCGCCAGGGAAATCATGGGCACCCATTGAAGACCCCATTACCATGGAATCCTGCCTTAAAAAGGATGGAGTGCCTTTATTTCAGCAGAAACCATTTGCCTCCGCCGTGCTGAACCGCGCCGCCGGCGTCGGCAGAATAGGACATCAAGGGCGCCTTATCGGTTTGGGCGACAGTAAAAGCCACCCATCCCTCCAGAGAGTCTCCCGACTTCATACGCCGGCGCACTTCGGGCTTCGGCACGACGACCGCTGCGGCGGCATACTCCTCGCCATCCGCCGAGTAGGCCGTGAACTGTTCGGGCAAAAGCGGGTGAATGCACAGCCCCGGTGTGCCTCGAGCTTTATACTCAACCCGGACGCGCACCAGAATGTATTCGTGGCCCGCTGCTGCCGGTTTGTTGGAAGCGTCGGCTTCCTGGAGGCGCTTCCAGGCCTCCTCTCCGCGTACCACTTCCAGCACCGTCATCTTCAGTTCATAGAGTTCGTGGGACGTGTAACCCTCTCCACACTCGATGATGCCGTCCAAGGGAACGCCTGTGGCCGCCGCGAGCGATGGCGATGATCCAGGTGTCTGCGCCGGCAGCGATGCCGGGTTGGAGACCATCAGCGCCGCGCTCGCGACAGATACAGCAATCAAAAACCCTGCTTTCACTCCATTCTCCTTTCAATCCAATCGCTCCGAGTCAGGCAACCCGAAGGATTTCTCCTGAGGCAGCAGCTTCTGTAACGTCTGCATAACGGCGCTTCGATGTGTCCCTGCCCAAAAAATCTTGCCGCAACCCGGGCAGGATTTAAAGTGCGACTGTGTTTTATAGACAAACGCCGGAACCCGTTCGCGTACCGATTCACGGGGGGCTTCTATAAGAGAATCATTGCAGGACAGGCAACGCGTAAGGGGAGAAGGGAGCTGCGCAATATGAAGCGTCTCGAAAACCTGGCGAAGCTGCTCCAGAATGTCCCGGTTTTTTAAAAAAATGAACTCCCTGACCGCCTTTCGGATCAGCAGGCGCGTGTCGCTCGAAAGAAGCACCCGCGCTTCGGCATTGGAGATGGCCACCAACTCATCGTCCGTGAACCTGTTGGAATAGAGGACATCAAATCCTGCCAAGCGAAGCCATTTTGCAAGCCGGCCCAACATGACGTCTGCCACAAACCGGGGATTTGTAATCTCCTGCCGCTCCAGCAATGCGGCTTTGGCGCGAATCTGCTTTTCCCGGGCTGTAGTCGCCAATCTCCTTGTGGCAGAGTTGCTCATATTGCCGACCGGGCTCGAAGCTTTATACCTCCGACAGGGTTTTTTGCAGCAGGTTGTTGACAACCTGCGGATTCGCCTGGCCTTTGGTCTCCTTCATCACTTGGCCTACAAAGAAGCCAAGCACTTTTGTCTTTCCGGACCGGAATTCCGCCAGCTGCTTGGGATGAGCGGCAACGATCCTGTTTATTATGTCTGCAAGGCTGGCTTCATCGCTTATCTGGGCCAATCCCATCCGCTGGATGATTGTGGAGGGCTCTTCGGGCTTCTTGCCCATTTCCTCAAAAACTGTTTTAGCCATTTTGCCGGAGATTTCCCCTGAATCGATAGAGCGTATGAGGGCTGCCAGATAAATCGGCGGAATGGGGCTGTCTTCTATATCCTTGCCTGCATTCTTAAGTGTATATGCGAGCTCCCCCATGATCCAGTTGGCAGAAGCGCGCGGATTCCCGGAGATTTTTGCGCATTCTTCGAAGTAATCTGCCGTAGCCCTGGTGGCCGTTAGAAACAGTGCGTCATCGACCGAAAGATCATACTCTTCCATAAAGCGGTGCATCCTGGGGCCGGGCAGCTCCGGCAGTTCCCTGCGTACCCGCTCCAGCCATGCAGGATCCAGCGTCAGCGGCAACAGGTCGGGTTCCGGAAAGTAGCGATAGTCGTGCGCCTCCTCTTTGGTGCGCATAACGAATGTGCAGTCGTCCGCATCGCTCCACAACCGTGTCTCCTGGACAATCCGGCCTCCCTCTAAAAGCACCTGAGTCTGGCGCTTTATCTCATAATCCAGAGCTTTCTGGAGAAAGCGGAACGAGTTGAGGTTTTTGATCTCCACCTTGGTCCCAAGCTTTGTCTCCCCCTTGGGGCGCAGCGAAATATTTGCATCGCATCGCAGGCTTCCTTCTTCCATGTTGCCGTCGCAAACGCCCAGATAAAGCAGAGTTTTGCGAAGATGCGTCAGGTAATCGTACGCCTCCTGGCTGCTGTGGAAATCGGGTTCACTGACAATCTCTATCAAAGGAACGCCGGTTCGATTCAGGTTGACGTAGGATTTCCTGGATGTTTCAGGCAACCCTTCGTGGATGGATTTACCGGCGTCGTCTTCCAAATGAATCCGTGTAATTCCGAAGGCTTTTTCCCTGCGGTTCACGATTCTCCCCTCGTCGGACCTGTCCCCGGAATATACAAGAACCCGCCCCGATTCCCCAAGAGGGCGATCAAACTGCGAAATCTGATAACCCTTCGGCAGATCAGGATAAAAGTAGTTCTTTCGAGCGAAGATGGAAACCGGGTTGATATGGCAGCCGAGCGCGATCGCCGCCTTGACCGCCATGGAAACCGCCTCCCGATTCAACACGGGATGGGGCCCGGGCAGCCCCAGGCAGACGGCACATGGGTTTGAATTCGGAGGCGCTCCGAACCGGGTGCTGCAGCCGCAGAAGAGTTTGCTGCGTGTCAGTAGTTGTGCGTGTACTTCAAGTCCAATTACGGTTTCAAATTCCATGGGGCTATTTTATCGTCCTTCAAACTGCGTGCAAGCCTACTTTTACAAAGAACGGATTCCTAAACACCATAAGTGCTCGGAAAGCGTCACATTTTAGGACAGCGCCCGGCGCGCGGGTGTTGCCGAGGGACCGTAAACGCTTAGACTTTCTACAATTGGCTTGCGAATTCCGATCCTGGCACGGCAGATGCTCCTAATGCACCGGAAGCGCTGCTTCCGGTGAAGCCGGTACTATCGGGGCAAAAAGGATTCGAGGGGCTTTCGGCGGGCAGCGCTCCCACATCGCCTCATGTCTGCCTTCGACGCCTCAAACCTGCTGAAGAAAACGGGCAATCAGGTTCGCGGCGTTCCGTTGCATCTCCGTCTCTTCCTCCTGACCGTCCAGCCAGACAATATCCGGGTCGGAGCGAAACCACGTCATCTGGCGCTTCGCATAGCGGCGGCTCTCTTTCTTTGTTTCTTCAATAGCCCGATCCAGAGGAATCGTTCCTTCCAAGCAATCTGCAGCCTGGCGATAGCCGATTGCTTTGAATGCCTGGGATGTTCTGGGAAATTGATTGAGAAGCGCCCGGGTTTCTTCCAACAACCCGCTTTGAAACATCGCGTCAACCCGCGCATTAATCCGCGCGTAGAGCTCCTTGCGAGGAATATGAATGCCGATTTTCAACCAACGGTACCCGCGGAAGACGTCTCTTGGCTGCTGCTGCCACCAGTGCATGGTTTTGCCTGTGGCCAGATAGACTTCGTACGCTCGAATAACGCGCTCTGCGTCTTTGTCCGCGATTCTGGACGCGCTATGGGGATCAACCCGGCGAAGCGCCCGATGCAGTATCTGGGGGCCTTTTCTCCGGACGATGCGTCGCATGCGTGCCCGCAATTCTTCGGACCGAGCCGGACCTTCGAAAAGCCCCTCAATCAATGCCTTGAGGTAAAACCCGGTCCCTCCAACGACAAATGGAAGATGCCGGCGCCGGCTGATGTCGCCGATGATTTCCCGCGCCATCCGCTGATAGTCCCCGGCTGAAAAATCGCGATCCGGATTCCGTACATCCAGCATATGATGCGGCACCAGCTTCTGCTCGGCCGGTGAAACCTTGGCTGTGCCGATGTTCATTTGCCGGTAAATCTGGAATGCATCGCAACTGACGATCTCTCCCCCAAACTGCAGAGCAAGCGCGATGGCCAGCCGGCTTTTCCCCGAAGCCGTTGGCCCCAGAATGACGATTCCCGGATTATCTTCTGACACGCAATTATCCAAGCTTGAGGTAATAGCGCATGCCGGCCAGCATTAATAGTATCAGGGCCAGCACAATTATTCCCAGAATCTGCGATTTTAGCCGGTCCATGTTTGATTTGAGATTCGAGATCCGAGATCCGAGTGATTCGTTTTTAATCTCGAATCCCAAATCTCGAATCGGCTCAGTATGCTTTTTGAATTTCCACGCCCTGATAATAGGTTTTGAGTATTTCTTCGTAACTGTGGCCCGCCCGGGCCATGCCGAAGGCTCCGACCTGGCACAAACCGACGCCGTGGCCCCACCCGCGTCCGTGAAATGAGAAGCTGGCGATGCTTCCATCGGAACTGAACTCCCGTGTGATGGTGAAAAGCGTGTCCCGGAGCCCCAGCGCCCCGCGCAGTTTATATCCGTTTACAACCACCGAACGACGGCTGCCGATAATGCGCATCTGCGTCACTCTGCCCGATTGTCCGATCCGCTCTGGCTTCAGGTCCTGAAACTGTCCGATATTGTCCGCCAGCGCGCGCACTTTCTCCGCGACAACCGACCGTGTGAGCGTGGTGTCCCAGCTTGACACAGGGGAATACCGATCGCTGGAAGCGCCTTCGGGGTTCAGCTCAATTTCGAGAAAATCGATCATTCCGGACGAGTTGACATGAAAGGATGTTTTTTCGTTCCCAATCATTTTCAGACTGTGCACGGGAATGGTTCGGCCCGTGTCTTTTCTGAACAGAGGCAGCATTTCAACGAGGCGATATTCGCGCGTGCGGTTCCCGATTTTTATCTGAATCGACTGCCTGTCCGCATTTTCGTTGTCCGAGTTTTTTGCTGTGACAAAGGCGCCCTTTTGCAGAATATCCGGCCGGACGGATTCGATCCAGCCGAGAAGCAGAAAGAGCGCGTCGCCTCGCCGGATCGGTGCGTCCGGGCGGACTCTATTATCGGAATCGGGCCGCCACAGCCCTGCCTGTATAAGATAGGACAGCGCGTAGCGTGCGGCCGCCGGAACCCTTTCTCCATCCTTGAGATTGCCGATGTAATAATCCAGGTCTCGCGTGGAGAGTTTGCGCCGGATTTCCTCGGATCCAAAAATGCATTCCGCAGCATATTGGAGAAAACCGGCTCGAGTTTCGATATTTTCCGGCTCTTTCGGATCGCCCGACTCTTCCTTTCGGGCCAGCTTTCCGGCTTTATCCACCCAGCGGACGATTTCCTTCCTTCCGGCGGGACCGGTAAAGTAGTCCCGGGATATTTCCGCTTCATCCCCAATAAGGCCTGCAACCCGGGCCAATTCAAGATTGCGATTCGCAATGCTTCCGTCATCGGCCAGGAGCGATTGGTCGC
>CAZLHW010000277.1:0-260 GCA_964559085.1 uncultured Acidobacteriota bacterium
TGGGTTTGTACTGTAAGAGCATTTTACACTTTTATAGTGGTATGCCTCAACCAATTATTATCTATTATATTGAAAAATAAGGACTTATTATTATTGGTATATGTATTGCTTCTACATCAGCATGATTAATGTATCAAATAATCAGAAATGCAAGGAATGGTAGAAGTATTTTTTAACGAGACTAGATAATCTTGCAATTAGCTCATTTCTTTAACAACGCAATCAGGAGGTAGCATTGTGAAAAAGATTCTATTTTTGAC
>CAZLHW010000277.1:270-5735 GCA_964559085.1 uncultured Acidobacteriota bacterium
CGGTTTGTTTATTATTGATCTGCTGCGGTGCGGCATCTGCTTTCCCTCTGTACACTGGAACGCCCAACTTCCCTGGTACACAATTTGAGGACGATAACTTGGACTTTTTCGTGGATAGGGATGGGGATAATCTGATTTCGGTAGGCGATGTATTAATTTCCGCCGTTCAATTCACGAAGGTATGGGATTTGGTGGGTGGCTCTCCAGTATATGACTTGGATGCCAATGTGGATGAGCTTGTTGCTCTTGCCACGATACAAGTCATAGATATGAGTGGGCCAGTATGGATCTATGGGCAATATGGAAGCACCCCTATGGTTCAGGTATATACTGGCGGGGCAATCGATCTTGTTATTGGCGTTGCGGGTTCCGATCCGACTTTGGCTCAGGCAATTGCAGCAATCAAAGACGGCACACATTTGTGGGACTTCTCAATTACTAATGACCCTGACACTTACTGGACCTTCCAACCTATGACTCTTCCTCCGGGCTATAGTGCAAATGATCCGAGTCAGGTGGCAAATCTTCACGCCTCTACAAAGATCGGCGTGGTCAATTATCAACTCAATCAGGTCTGGGGAAATGATATCTTTGGCCCAATTGTGGGTTTTACGTTGCCTGGAGGCGACGGACTTGTTGATTTAATAGGGAGTGGAGATATTCTCGGAGGAAAAGGTTTAGTAGGTGGTGCCTTTGCGCGAAGCGACATTGACGCAGTTATTAATCCTATTCCGGAGCCGGCCACATTGACTCTGTTTGGTGTTGGTTTGCTATCTCTTGCTGTAGTTGTCCGAAGACGGAGAATCTAAGAACTTAAATTAATTGTTCAATTTTTCAATGAATCGCTGAAACAGAAAATGGGTGCCTCCTCATGGGTGCCCATTTTTTTTGCCTTAAAATCTGAAATCTTGTTGGATCTGTTAAATAGAAGGTCGGTTCCTTTTTATATTTTGAAAACTGGTCGGGATTTGTCGAACTTCCGCGGAAACGGGTTGCTTGAGGCTACCTCTTTGTAGCATTCTTTTGAGCAGGGTGAGCTTCTTCGGTAATTGCCATTTTCCAATGTGCACTCATCACCAATGATGATGTTTATACTCCGCTTCAAATCTCCGCTACAAAATTGTCTGCTGCAGTTTTTGGTTGGTAAAACATTCGAGATTACTCTATTCGCTTTTTAAACCGAGCTGCGCTAAGGGTTAGGGCTGCGATACCCAAGACCGCAAGCGCGGCCATTGACGGCCATAAGTAGTTCAAGCCGCTTCCTTTAAGGAAGACGCCGCGGACGATTTCGGTGAAGTAGCGGAGGGGATTCAGGTAGGTCAGAAGCTGAACCGGTTCCGGCATGTTCCGGATGGGGAAGGCAAAGCCGCTGAGAAGCAGCGCCGGCATGAGGAAGAAAAAGGAGCTCATCAGTGCCTGCTGCTGCGTGCGGGAAATGGTGGAAATGAATAATCCCACCCCCAAAGTTGTCATCAGAAAGAGTATTGTGCCGCCCATCAGGAAAAGCATATTCCCTCTGAATGGCGTATCAAAAACGACAAAGGCCGCTCCCGTCACGAGAATCACGTCGATTATGCCAATCACGGCAAATGGCAGCAGCTTGCCGATTATCAGTTCCAGCGGACGGATCGGCGACACCATCAGCTGTTCCATCGTTCCGATTTCCCGCTCTCTCACGATGCTCATTGCCGTCAGCATAATGGTGATCATGGCATGGATGTTTACAACCACTCCGGGAATAAAATAGTCCCGGCTCCTGAGCTCCGGATTGAACCAGACCCGGCTATGTACCGATAGGGTTGGAACTGCCGCCGCCGGCGCCCTGGCCTGCGCCGAAACGGCTCGCCTATTATTGCCGGCATTGCCCAACCGCTCGCTATATCCGGCAATTACCTCGCTTGCATAAGAAGACACAATCGACGCCGTGTTGGAGTTCGTCCCATCCACCAGAACCTGGACTGCGGCAGTCCTATTGCGATGCACATCCCGGCCAAAACCGGGCAGCACATGGACAACGGCTACAACCTTATCGCGGTCCAGAAGATCCCGCACCTCGTCTGCCGTCTGTGGATTCTCTGTGATCTGAAAGTAGGTGGAAGCATGGAAATAGGCCAGCAGTTCCCGGCTCTCATACGTGTTGTCGCGATCCATCCAGCCTATGCGGCTCTTTTCAACGTCCAGAGTAACGGCGTATCCATAAATAATCAGCTCAACGATAGCCGGTCCAAACAGGATGAGGCGCATGCGCGGATCCCGCAGCATCTGAAGCATTTCCTTCCGCAGAATTTCCAGGATTCGGCCCCACATTACGCCACCTCCTGGTTCAGCCGCCGCGTGGCCACAAAGAATACTATTGCGGCAAAGGCAACCAGAAGAAGCACTTCTCCCCAGAGCACTTGCATACCTATATCTTTCAGAAAGATGCCTTTCAGGATTCTGACGAAGTACCGCGCCGGGACCAGGTAGGAAACGGTCTGGATAGCCGGCGGCATGTTATCGATGGCGAAAATAAAGCCAGAAAGCAGAAAGCCCGGAAGAAATGTGGTCAGCGAGCCCATGTGGTAGGCCAGAAGCTGCGATCGGGCAATGCTCGAAATCAATATTCCCCAGCAGAGCGCGCCGAAAAGAAAAATCCCGCTTGTCATCGCGAGAAACACAAGACTTCCGCGCAGCGGCACACCAAAGACGCCCACACCGGCCAGAATTGCCAGAATGGTGTCCACGCATCCCAGTGCAAAAAAAGCAGACATCTTGCCCAGCACCAGTTCTGAAGGACGCAGCGGAGTGGATATCAGCTGCTCCATTGTGCCCATTTCCCATTCACGCGCGATGGTAAGGGACGTCAGCAGCGCGGCAATTGTCATCAGGACTATGGCAATCAGGCCCGGCACGATAAAATTCTTCGACTTCAGATCGCTGTTGTACCAGATGCGTATGTGCGTTTCGATTGCCGCCCGTCTTTGAACGCCCGCGGCGCGGTTCATCTCTGTCGCTGCCAGCGTGACGGCGTGCTGCCTTAAGAGCGTATTGGCATATCCCAGTGCGATGGAGGCGGTGTTCGAATCGCTCCCGTCCAGCAGCAGCTGAATCTGCGGGCTTTTCCCGGCTCTGAGATCCCGGGAAAAATGCTGCGGTATTACCAGGCCAAGCATCGCTTTGCCGCTGTCGATGCTTCGCTGCAAATCTGCATAGTCACCCGCATGTCCAACCACATCAAAATAGCGGTTATCCCGGAATTTCGTGGCGATGGAGCGGCTCTCCGGGCTGTTGTCCGAGTCGTAAATCACCGTTGGGATGCGGTCGACATCGAGCGAGAGGCCATAGCCGAAAAGCAGAATCATCAGAACCGGCAGCAAAAGAGCCATAGCGAGGCTGCGGGGATCCCGGATGATGTGCAGGAATTCCTTCTGCGCTACAGCCCTTACCCGTCCGAAGTTCATGATGCCGCACGCTCCTCTTTTTCAATCAGGGCAACAAAAACGTCTTCCATGGACGGCTCGATGGCTTCGAGCCGCCGGATTGCAATGCCGCTACGATCCAGCGCCGCGCGTATGTGCAGCATGGCCGTATCCGGATCCTCTACGACTATGTGGAGGCTGCTTCCGAAGGCGGCTGCTTCGTAAACGCCTTCCGCATGCTCCAGGGCCTTCATGCTTGCGATCGGATCGGAGGAATCCAATGCCAGGAGTTTTCGCGACTCCAGATTACGCTTCAATTCCGCAGGCGCGCCCAGCGCTATAATCCTGCCTCCGTACATCAGAGCGACGCGATGGCAGAATTCCGCTTCATCCATATAGTGCGTGCTGACAAAGACGGTGTGCCCTGAATCGGAAAGCTGATGAATCCAATGCCAGAACACGCGGCGCGCAATCGGGTCCACTCCTGAAGTCGGCTCATCCAGGAAGAGAATCGAGGGTTCGTGCAGGATGGCGCAGCCGAGGGCAAGCCTCTGTTTCCAGCCTCCGGATAGCATCCGCGTCAACGTTGTCCTTTTCTCTCCCAGACCGGCCATCGACAGGACATATTCCTTCCTTTCGGGGCGCTTCTCGCGGGGCACTCCATAAATGCCGCTGAAAAAATTGATGTTCTGCTCGACGGTCAGATCGTCATACAACGAGAACTTTTGCGACATGTAGCCGATTTTTCGCTTGATCTGCTCCGACTGCGTGGCGATGTCAAGATCGCCAACCCATGCTTCTCCGTCGGACGGAAGCAGCAGCCCGCAGAGCATGCGGATCGTCGTTGATTTGCCGGCGCCGTTGGGACCCAGAAAGCCGAAAATCTCGCCGCGGCGGACGGAAAAAGAAATCCGATCCACGGCGACAAAACTGTCGAAGCTCTTTGTCAGGCCTGCAACGCGAACGGCAGGGGAATCGCTGCTAAACGTTTCCATCGTCACCTGTCAGATCCGATCCTCCGGCAATCCAGTCTCCCAGAACGCCGGCAAGAGTGCTGTCCTGTTTGATGCGGGCAATCAATCGAATAAACACATCTTCCAGCGACGGAGCGATTTTGCGAAGATGGAAGGGTTCCTTCATTACTTCTTCAAGCTCAAGCTTGAGAAATTGCTCTCCAAGTCCCGCTGAGACGAAGACGTGCAGGCTGCCTCCGGACAGCTCAACGCTCAGCACTCCGGGGACCTCTTCAATCGTGCTTTTGTACCTCGCGGGTTCTTCCATCTGCAGTTCATAGCAGGCTTCGTCTTTCAGCAAATCCTTATGGGCCTCAGGGGTGTCGCAGCGAATAATGCGTCCCTCGTACATCATCGCCACGCGGCTGCAGCGCTCGGCTTCGTCAAGATAGGCAGTTGAGACTATGACGGTCAAACCCTCGCAGACCAGCTGGTAGATGATGGCCCAGAAGTCCCGGCGCGAGACGGGATCGACGCCGTTGGTAGGTTCGTCGAGAAGAAGAACCTGGGGCCGGTGTACCAGGGTACACATCAGGGCAAGTTTCTGTTTCATGCCTCCGGAAAGCTTGCCGGCGGCACGAGTCTTGAATGGCTCCATGCGGGTTATTTCCAGCAGATGCTCCATCAGGGGCTTTCGCTCCTGTTTCCCGATGCCGAAAATGTCGGCATAGAAGTGCAGGTTTTCCGCGACGGTGAGGTCCGGATAGAGGCCGAAGCGCTGGGCCATGTAGCCGAGACGTTCTTTTACAAATCGGGAGCCAAGACGGACGGTTTGTCCGCTGAGGCGTGCTTCGCCGCTGGTGGGATTCAGCAGTCCGCACAGAAGGCGAAGGGTTGTGGTTTTGCCGGCGCCATCGGGGCCGACCAGGCCGAAAATTTCGCCCGGGGTTATTTCAATATTAATGGAGTCAACGGCCGTAACGTTTCCGAAGCGTCGTGTCAGATTCAATGTTTCTATTACAGCCGCCATGGCGTTTCAGCCTGCCTCTGTTGGGAAAAATTCTATGCAGAAGCATAGCAGCAAGGCGGTAATTTCGCATCAAGCTTTTGTGGT
>CAZLHW010000278.1:0-5727 GCA_964559085.1 uncultured Acidobacteriota bacterium
GCCTCCCATGTCAATCCGGGCTGGCTGGGATTTCCGGTGCGGGCAAAATTGGTCCAGGCTGTCGCCATTGTTTTCGCCAGCGCCCGGGCCTCCGGGCCGTTGCCGGTCCCCTGCTCGCATCGCTTGGTGTTGTCGAAGCAGAAGGCAAGCTCCGCCGTATGCCAGGCGCCCGCATCTTCCAGCATAGGGGATTGCCAGCAGAAATACCACAGGTACACCGGAGCTCCCTTCTGTCGGTGCTTCATTGTGGCCATGCGTATCGCGTTGTTGGCAATATTGAAAGTGTTCAGGCCGCTGCCGTTGCACATATAAGACAGCGTGCGGATGCTTTTCTCCGGATGCGCCTTTTTCATGGCGGCGATCAGTGCATCCGCCTTGGCTTCCCCATAGCTTTTTACAAGCGCGGCCCGCCACTCCTCCTCCGTCGGCCGGGAAAGCATGGAATTTCCCTCCTCGCTCACCGACCCGATCAGCATCGGAATGTGTTTCGAAATCTCCGGCGCCTCATCGTGAAAGGATTTGATCGTAATAACCCGGCCGTCCAACGTCGGCCCCCAACCCACGCGTGGTTTTTCAATCCCAGGAGGCGCGATCGGCCCGTATATGCCCATCGGCGGATTCATTCTTGCCGCGACGGCGCTGCCGACTGCATTCAAACGGGACCATTCCATCTTCTGCAGCGAAGCGATGTCCCGGACGCCGAGTTCGGCAAAGACCCGCCGGGCATATTCCCTGGATTGCTCCGCACTGGGCGCATCCCCGCCGCCGCCGGACTGCGCCGACGCGCGATGAAACAATCCGGCGGCGGACTCCATTCCCAGGAGCGTGGTTACCTTGGAACCGCCGCCCGACTGGCCGTAAATCATGACGCAGTCCGGATCCCCGCCGAAATTGGCGATGTTGTCACGAACCCACCGGAGCGCAGCCACGAGATCCGTCATTCCTACATTTGCCGAATCGGCATACGCCGGACCGCCGATCGGGGATACATCGAGAAATCCAAGCACGTTGAGGCGGTGATTGACGGTCACGGACACAACATCGTAATGCCGCGCAAGCTGCGCCCCATCCTGCGAGGCAAGCTCGTAAGCGGAACCGAAGCTGAAGCCGCCGCCATGAATATAAAACATCACCGGCCTCTTTCCGGTCAGGCCGGGCGTCCAGATATTCACCTTGAGCATGTCTTCGCTCTGCCAGCCATCCGTCCACTGTTGAAGGAACGTCTGTTCGCTGGACCAATTGTGCAGGTTCTGCGGGCAGTTGGGACCATAAGTGAGCGCAGGATACTCCCCTTCCCACGGCGTGGGAGCTTTGGCCGGAAGCCAGCGATTTTCGCCCCCGGTGTTCGCGCCGTAGGGAACGCCCTTGAATGTCAGGACGCCTTCCTCGACATAGCCCCGCACTTTCCCGTACTGTGTTTTTGCAACGGCCGCCCGCGGCGTACTGCAGCTCGCACCTTGCGCCTGAAGGGAGCGCCGGGTCGAGCGCGCGCCTGAACCGCATGCCGCTCCCGCCAATACGGCGGCGCCTGTCGCCGCCGATAATACCATCGCCCGGCGACGATTCATTTTTGTATTGATTCCGGAATTCTGGTTAGACACTTTGACTCCTCTCCGAGTATCTGCACGCCCGGACGCCGAAAGCGGGCAGCGCCGCGGACGCAATTGGGAATACAACCGTTTGCTTTCCTGTCCGATGGTACGGCATTATGCCATAGTGTCATAGATTCGTGACAGACAGCTTGACATCCATTTCTCCGAAAAACTAATATCCCCTCGACTATTCAATCCGGAGGTGCCTGTGAGAAAGGGCCTGATTGCAGCAATATTTGCAGCCGCTATGTGTACGGTCACGCCTTTTGCGCTGTCGCAAATACAAACCGTGACGGTGAAGGATGGACAATTGCAGGGCGTTGTCGCCGACGGAGTCGCTTCTTTTAAGGGAATTCCTTTTGCAGCGCCTCCAGTGGGCGATCTGCGCTGGAAGCCCCCCGCGCCCGCGAAGCCGTGGACCGGCGTGCGCAAGGCGGACGCCTACGCTTCCGGCTGCATGCAGGATCCGGGCATGCTGAAGATGATGGGCGCCGCGGCCAATGTCAGCGAGGACTGCCTGTACTTGAATGTATGGACAGCGGCAAAAAATGCCGATGAAAAACGGCCTGTAATGGTGTGGATTCACGGCGGCGCCTTCGTCGGCGGCATGACGGGCACCCCGATGTTCGATGGAACCAAATTCGCGCAAAAGGGCGTCGTCCTGGTGAGTATTGCCTACCGGCTCGGTGTTTTCGGATTCCTGGCACACCCCGAGTTGAGCCGCGAAAGCGGAAAGGGCTCGGGCGCCTATGGCATTCAGGACATGATCGCAGGCCTCCAATGGGTCAAGGACAATATTGCCCAATTCGGCGGCGACCCGTCGTGCGTGACTATTTTCGGCGAATCCGCCGGCGGGATTGCGGTCGGCATGCTCTCCGCGGCGCCTCCGGCCAAGGGCCTTTTTCAGCGCGCCATTTCCGAGAGCGGCGGATCGTTTGCTCCGCCCCGCGTTACGGACGGGGCAGGCATGAATGTCGCAAGCCTGAAACTGGGAGAGTCTGCCGGCGAAAATTTCTTGAAAAAACTCGGCGTGGCCGATATTAAAGCGGCGCGCGCATTATCTGCCGAACAGATCCAGAAAGTTGCGGGAGGCGGCATGGGCGGAGGCAGCAGCTTCTGGCCCGTTGCGGATGGAACCTTTTTGCCCGGAGACCCCTACGAACTATACGAGAAAGGCCTGTTCAATGACACGCCCATACTGGCGGGCACCAATTCCAATGAAGGCGGCCTGTTCATGCGCGGGCCGATCACGGCGGCCGCATTTGAAAAGCAGATTCGTTCGGGTTATGGAGAACGGGCGGATGTTATTTTAAAAGCCTATCCGCATTCCACCGATGCGGAGGCCGCTCGATCTTCCGCCGATGTTTTTCGTGAATTCGCCTTCGCCTGGCCCACGTGGGCCTGGGCGCGCATGCAATCCCGGATGGGGAAAGGAAAAGCCTTTGTCTATTATTTTGACCATCGTACGCCCTCGTCCCCGGACGGCGCAAATCATGGCGATGAAATCGCCTATGTGTTCCAAAACTTCCAGGGCCCCGGCGGCGCCCCCCGCGCAGAAGATCTCGCGCTCTCCGAGCTAATCCGTTCTTATTGGATCAACTTTGCCAGAACAGGGGACCCGAACGGCCCCGGTTTACCCGAATGGCCGGCGTTTACGGAGAAGGATCAGAGGGTGATGTTTTTTAACAAGGAATCGGGCGCCCGGCCGATACCCAATCTGGAAAAATTAAAGGCTTTTGACGCCTATTACGCCTGGCGCAGAGAACAGGCGAAGCAGTGAATTTACGATTTACGATTGACGATTGACGATTGGAAAGAGCTGCATTTTTAATTCGTCAATCGTAAATCGTCAATCGTAAATTTATTTGGGTCTGCAGCGGTCAAAGAAATTAAAAATGCTTGGCAGAACGAGCGGTATCATGCCGCCGTGGTCGGCATCGACTTCCATGTATTCAATCTTGAAGCCTCGTTGTTTCATCCATGCCAGCATTGCCTTGCTTCCAGCCAGAGAGGGGGTGGCGCCGGTCCCTTCCGTCATGAAGATGGGCATGTTTTTTATGTTGTCCCACGGATAATTAGTTTCATCCACAAACGGTCCGGACATAGGCGCAATAGCGGCCCAGTAATTTGCATACTTTGCCCCGAGATACCAGGTGCCGCCGCTTCCCATGGAATGCCCCCCCAGGAACAGAGAAGATCTGTCCACGGAATACACATGAAGCACAATCTCAAGGACATTGAGGACATCTTTTTCACTCAGCTCCAGGGTTCGAGCCTGCTCGGCAGTCACAGCCGCACGCTGTTTGGCCGCAACCTCCGGGTTTCCAAACACAGCCGGCAGACGAAGAGGCGTGCCGTAGGCTCCCATACGCGTGTAACCCAGGGGTGATGCCAGAATGTAGCCATGCTGCTCTGCCAGGCGAATCAGCTGCCTGTCATTGGCATCCACATACATATTTTCATCCGATCCGGCGCCGTGCAGAAACAGGACCATCGGCAGTTGAGACTTGCCGTCCCAGCTGGTTGGGACATACAGGCGATAGGGCATGTCGGCATTTGCTGCGGGAAAATGGTATTTCCGGTGGAGATCTCCTTTGGCGCGCCATTGCGGATTGCCGGGGACGGCACTGCTTTTTGCCAGCGCCCGGGATTCGAGCATCTGTTCCCGAGCATCGATGGCGCTTCCGAATGCAATCGTGGAGCGAGCCTGCGACCATAGCTGCAATGCCGGGAAGGACACAAAAAAAACGGCACAAAGAAACAAGGCATTTTTGTAATAACACAAACCCTTTCTCGTCACTGGCGTCCCCTTTCACTATCCGGGCTTAATGCGCCCACGTCGTCTTCGGCAAATCGAGCCGCCGGCTCTTCTTTAATCCGATTTTTTTCATCGTAACGCTTGAGAATCAAGAGCTCAGCCAAGGTCAGCGACACAACACCGGCCATCAGGTACCAGCCCGCGCTATATCCATGCGTCCACTCGCGCAACAGGCCCAGCATTTGAGGGCCGACATAACCGCAGATCCCGGCGCCCAGGCTCAATACACCCATTACATTTCCGGTCTCACGCCCGCGAAGCACGCTGGCCGCCAGCCCGTACACCTGATTGGTCGCGGCAAAACCGCCGGCAAGAACCACTGCTGTCGCGATCCGGAATATCATTTCATTCTCGCTCGTCATGGCGAGCGAGGCCGGAATCAGCATCGCCAGAAGCGAAGAGAGGACGATCCACTTATTGCAGTGGTCCATCAAATATCCGGCAAGAAGGTTCAGAAAAATCGCGCAGATGTACCCCGTGCTGATAACAAGAGCGGCTCCCATCGCGCCCATTTTGAAGATCGTGGTTGCGGCCGCCGGCACAAAATACGTTACGCTATAGGAAGCCATCCCCACCAGTCCCACAAGCACCGCAAGCGCCCAAACGACGGGTGAACGGAATGCGCTGCGACCGCTGTCCGGCGAACTGTGTATCGGGTGTACAGACGCTTGTTCCCTGGAACCCGATTGCTGGCGATAAAATGCTCCGATGGCAAGGGCGCCAAGAATAGCCGCGACGGCATAGGCCGTCATTCCGGAGCGCCAGCCGAAATCGGCACCTATCTTGCTGCCAAATGGAGCTCCGACCACCGTTGCCAGGGAGGCGACGGATCCAAGAAAACCCATGGAAGATCCCTTCAGAGAAGGGGGAGCGGTAACCGCAATGGCCGTAAGAACGCCGACAAAGGCAAAACGGTAGGCGCCGATCCATAAAGCGCGCGAGGCGAATGCAGTAAAAAATCCCGGCGCCCGTCCCAGCAGGAATAATCCCAAACCCACCAGAGCAAGAGCCAGCACAAGCACCCGTTTTTCACCGTAACGCTTTGCAGCGAGACCCGCGGGTACGCTTAGCACCCACGCCAGGAGGCAGTACATTACGGTGAAAAGCCCGATTTGTGTATGGCTCATCGAAAATTCCTTCTGGATATCCGGCAACAGAGGAGAAAATCCGAGATTGGACATTTGTAGAGTCAACATTCCAAAGAGCGTTGCCAGAAAAGGAACAACCCAGGACCGGGCTGCCTTCCCCATACGTTGTCGTCCTCCCATGCTCACCGCAACCGGTTCCGTCCCCAGTCGGGTCTGCAGCATAGCGTGC
>CAZLHW010000279.1:0-3658 GCA_964559085.1 uncultured Acidobacteriota bacterium
GGCCGGCCCGCAATCCCGGAACCTCCGGCACCGTGCCGGGCAAGCGGCCTTGGCGACCGAAAAAGGCTGGCCTGGTATTGGCGCTGCCCTAGGAAAATCGAGGAGTATGAACGGACGCCGGCTCCCTCTCCCCTGATCAGCGGAGAGGATCTCATCGCATTGGGATACGCGCCCGGCCCGATATTCGGCAGGATACTCCAGGCAATCGAGGATTTGCAGCTCGAGGGCATTCTTCGAACCAGAGAAGAAGCGCTGGAGCATATTCAAAACGAGTTCCCTTTTCCGGACGACACGCAACCCTAAGACGAGGATTTTGTGGATCCCTTTAAAATCAGCCGCCAGGCTCAGATCGTGCCGCAAGCCGTTCGCAGAATCCGTTGCGGCCATCTCTGGATCTATGCGGGAGAGTGTGAGCAGGAACCGGAGAACGAAGACCCGCCCATTGTGCAAGTCGTGGATTCTGCCCGCAATATTCTGGGTTATGCCTTTTACAGCCGCCGATCTCAAATCCGTTTGCGTCTTTTTTCACGCGACCCACAGCCTCCAACGAAAGATCTTCTGCGCGCCCGTGTCAGAAATGCGGTTGCCCGAAGGCGCGCGCTGTTCGGATCGAGCGCCGCATGCCGGTTGATATTCGGAGAGGGCGATCTTCTGCCTGGAATTATCGTCGACCGCTATGGCGATTGCCTTGTACTGCAGACGCTTTCCAGAAGCGCAGAGGCGCTGAAATCAATTCTAGTCGATTTTCTTGTTGAGGAAACTCGGCCGAAAGGCATCCTGGAAAGAAACGACGTTAAAGTGCGCCGGCTTGAAGGTCTCGAGGAAATCCGCGGCGTTCTCTGGGGCACGGTTCCCGATGAAGTTGAAATTCTCGAAGACGGGATTCGCTTTGTCGTCGACCTGCAGCATGGACAGAAAACGGGCTTTTTCCTCGATCAAAGCCAAAACCGGATCGCGGCGCGACGCTATGCCTCGGGCCGTGCGCTGGATTGTTTTGCAAACACGGGAGCTTTTGCGCTTCATTTTGCGCGCTGCTGCGAATCGGTTGTGGCCGTCGATGTGTCCGTGGATTCCATCGCAATGGCGAAGCGAAACTGCGCTCTCAACGGTTTCGGCAATGTGGACTTCATCGAAGCGAATGCTTTTGATTTCCTGAGAGAGCTGGAAAGCCGGGGGCAGCGCTTTGACATAATCAATCTCGACCCGCCCGCATTCGCGAAGAACCGCAAGGCGCTCGCCGGAGCACGCAGCGGCTACAAGGAAATCAACCTGCGCGCGCTGAAACTGCTCAAGCCGGAAGGCATTCTTATAACCTCCAGTTGCTCCTACCATATGCTGGAAGCGGATTTTTATGATCTGCTGTGCGAGGCGGCGAGGGATGCGCATCGCTATGTGCAGGTGATTGAGCGACGCAGCCAAGCCGGCGATCATCCGATACTGGCGGGAATGCCGGAAACCCACTATCTGAAATGCTTTTTCCTGCGCGCCCTTTAGCGGGATGTGATGAAACGCTGCCACAGATTTGCACGGATCGGCCTGATCCGTGCAAATCTGTGGGAATTGTATGCTGCTGATTTTTATTTGGCCTGCGCGGCTTTTGCCTCGTCTTCTGGAGTGGCATCCTTGGCGCAGCGGAACCCGAAATTGGCCAGGTATTCGGGAGGCCATGCGGCCCGGTCCGCCAGACTTCCGAGTTTCGCCTTGTGATTCGGCCCCTGCCCTCGAAGCACACGAAGCGTTTTCCCGGACTTGGGATTCCTGTTGGGATTTCCCTTGTAGCTCGAAAACCAGGAATCGGTCCACTCCTGGACATTTCCCAGCATGTCATGGACTCCGTAGGGGCTGACATCATCAAATTTGCCGATTACATCCGGCTTTACAATGCCGGCTTCATACGTATTGCTGCGATTGTCCATCCAGTCATTGCCCCAGGGGTATCTTCTCCCGTCCGTTCCCCTTGCTGCCTTTTCCCACTCTTCCTCAGTGGGAAGTCTCTTGCCGACCGATTTGCAGTAGGCGGAAGCATCCTTCCAGGTGATGTAAACAACCGGGATCATAGCCTTCTCGGGAGTAGCGGGAGTGAAAAAGATGCGCCAGTCTTTGCCTTCTTTGACGCCTTCCCCCTGGTAGCCGGTTTTCAAAGAAAAATCCAGGTATTCGGCATTCGTAACTTCATATTTATCTATCCAGTAGGCCGGCAGATTAACAGTGTGCTTCGGATAGGCATCCGATTTTGGATCATCCGAGCCCATTATGAAATCGCCCGCAGGTATAAAAACCATTTCCCCGGGAACAATTTCGGGCGCTGGGGTTTCCGTGGCGGCGGGAGATTCTTCGAGTTCCTCTTTTTTTCCGCATGCACTCAGGCCGAGAAAAAGAGCCAGAATGATGAAGACGGTGTACGCGTTTCTGAACATTGACTTTCTCCTTTAGAGGCAGGTTATTATGAGAATCGAATTCGATTTTATACAACACACTGGATCGACGAGTCAATTGCCGCTGACGGCGACGCATTCTGATTGCATTTGCCACAATCTCTTACTATCATGCGCAACCATGCATAAAACCGTATCCATGATCTGCGTACCCCTCAGTTGAGGACCCAGATGGCAGAGGTTTGCGGGAAGTTGCGATCCGATCTCGATATGCACGCGGAGCCAGGCTCCGACCCTAAGATCAATACCGGCCTCATCGTCAAGGATCCGATCACGCATGGTTTTTACCGTTTCTCACCCGTTCAGGCATCCGTGCTGGAGCTCTTGGACGGACGGCTCGAGCTTTCCCAAATTGCCGAGATTGTCTCTCGAAAACACCAAACAGAAGTTCTGGTAAGCCAGCTGAAAGATTTTATGGGTAGGCTGCAATCGCTGCTTCTGCTCGACCATCCCTATTGCTGGGCAAAATTGGAAGCTCAGCGCAAGAACCGTCGACGGGCTATACCGCACATCCTTTCCATTAAATTCTTTGCCTTCAATCCCGACAACATTCTCGGCCGCCTGGAGAAAAAACTGCGATTCTGTTTCAGCCGGGAATTCGCAGTCTTTGTCTGGGCTTCCGCCTTCATTGCCCTGATACTCACCATCTCGAATTGGGAATCGCTGCTGGTTTCGATGGATGCAATATTTACGCTGTATTCCGTTCCGCTCATAGTGCTCGTAATTTTCGCCATCATGACCGTTCACGAATTTGCACATGGTCTTGCGCTGAAGCATTTTGGCGGGAAAGTGGAAGAAATGGGCTTTATGATGCTCTATTTCATTCCCGCCTTTTACTGTAACGTGAGTGACGCCTGGATGCTAAAGAAAAAAGAGAGGATTTGGGTGTCATTTGCAGGAGGCTATGTGCAAATTTTAATCTGGGCGTTGGCCACCATTCTGTGGCGCCTCCTTGCGTTAGAGACTATAGCGAGCCAAGTCTGTATCCTTATCATTGCTTTCTGCGTAATTCAAACGCTGCTGAATTTCAACCCCATGATACGGCTCGACGGCTATTATATTTTAAGCGACCTGATCGAGGTTCCAAATTTGAGATCCAAAGCCATCGCCTACGTTAAAAACAGGTTTAGGCGCCTTTTGCTCGGGAGAAGCTCACGGAGTGAAGATGCATTGACGGCAAAAGAAAAACGGCTTTTTTTCTGCTATGGTATTGCAGCATTGCT
>CAZLHW010000279.1:3668-5720 GCA_964559085.1 uncultured Acidobacteriota bacterium
CTCTTTACAGGCGTTCTGGTTTGGGTCATGTTTCAGCGGCTGGGAGGATGGATGATTCGTGAATACCATTTCTGGGGAGTAGTCCTGACATCCACCCTCTTCTTTATGGCTGTTCCCGTTTTCGGCGGGAAAAGCGTCTCGGGCGCAGACAAGCCGGCGCGAGCGGTCACAATCCGCTTTGGCAGGCTGCCGGCGATCCTTTTGGGCTTAATTCTCTTGATCGGCCTTAGTTTCCTGCCTTGGGAACTGAAAATATCCGGCGATTTCACCATCCTCGCTTCGAAGAAAATTTCGGTTACACCGCAGGTTGAGGGGAACCTGAAAAAGATCTTTGTGGAACAGGGCGATCAGGTCCGCAAGGGAGACCTGCTGGCGCAAATCGAAAACCTGGAACTGTCCAACAGCTATGAAGACACTAAAGGAGAGCTCGCCGCACAGCGGGCGACGCTGGACTTGCTGAAGGCCGGTTCCCGGCCGGAGGAAATCGAAAAGGCAAAGCGCCTGGTCGAAACAAAAAAAGCCGAACTTTACAACGTCAGCCGCATCCAACAGTCTCGCGCCGTGCTGCAGGAAACCATAGCCAAAAAAGAAGCGGAGCTGGAAAATGCCCGACTGATGCATGAAAGAACCCAGCGACTTTTGGAAAGCGGCCTTATTGCAAGAAATGAAGCGGATCGCGCTCGAACACTTTTTGAGGTGCAGCAAAAGGAGCTATCCGAGGCCAAAGGCCAGCTGAAAATCCTGGAAGAGCAGACGGATCGGAATAGCGACATCAAGCGAAAGGAACTGGCGCAGGCCGAAAGCGAACTGGCGATTCTTCGGGCCGGCTCGCGGAAAGAATCCATTCGGGCGGTGGAATCCCAGGTTAATAAGCTTGAGGAAAAGCTCCATATTTTGGAGCGGCAGCTGGAGCTTTTGAATATCCGCAGCCCCATCGAGGGCGTCATCGCAACCTCTTATTTGCACAATCGAATCGGAGATTTCCTCGAAAAGGGCGACCCTTTCTGCGAGATTGTCAGCGAAGGAACCGTTCTTGTGGAAATGCCCGTCCCTGAAAAGGAAATCGGGGATGTACAACTGGGCTTTCCCATAACCATCAAGGTCAGGGGATATCCGAAGCGCCGGTATGAAGCCCGCGTGCGAAACATCGCCCCGGTTGCATCCGCCAGCGGTCTGGAAAGAACCGTCATGGTCCAGGGGGAACTCAAAAATACCGACGGAAGCCTCAAGGCAGGAATGACGGGAGTAGGAAAAATTCTTTGCGGCAGAAGAACGGTTTTTGAGATTGCCACGCGTCGTATCACGCGCTGGCTGCGAACGGAATTCTGGGAGTACCTGCCCTAAACGCCTCCCGTCGAAGCCC
Organism: uncultured Acidobacteriota bacterium; assembly: GCA_964559085.1. GTDB lineage: Bacteria > Acidobacteriota > UBA6911 > UBA6911 > UBA6911 > UBA6911. The sequence continues at coordinate 5,032 of CAZLHW010000279.1, forward strand.
TCAAACGGTATCGCGCCACGGCGGATGACACCGAAACTCCATTACCCTGCAATTATTTAATTAATAAATATGGCAGTTTTTGATTGACAGCCGGAAGAGTGTTTTACTAGGATTCGGTTATAAGTGAGTCTGTCGTATGGGATTAGCACACTGAAATTCCTTCGGGATTTTCGGTGAGTATCGGTTGGGTGCTAGTCCAAGTAAAGGCATCAGCATTCTCGAATAGCTCTCACCTTGATGGGTATTTGAATTTTTGCCCCTTGCCGGGAAAAAATTCAAATGCATCTCCCAACATGAGCAAGAGCAAAAAAAGCTGAGGCTGCAAGTAGTATTTCGCCTTTGGGCATTTTTCAGGGGCATCCGGGTATGGTGTGCCTTGAACTGATGTAAAGGGGGATATTTTTGAGCCCCGGCTTTCTGGTGCTGCTGTGTGTTTGCCAATAGTACTGCAGCGCTGCAGGCCATAAGCAGCGGAAGGAGGCTTATATGGCGAGCGCGATTCTTTGGCTGTGAAATCAAATTTTACAGCCAGTCTCTCGTAAGTTTGATTTAACCAACTATTTGGAGAAAAACATGCAGACTGAAATCGAAATCCTCGAACCCCGTGAAAACCCGGCGATTATCTGGACATAGTCAGAAGACTTCCAGATAGGATCAGCTTACAAATCGGTTACACACTCAAGCACAAT
>CAZLHW010000280.1:0-647 GCA_964559085.1 uncultured Acidobacteriota bacterium
CGCCGCAGCGATAGCAGATCCGGGCGGCGTCCGAATCGCTGGCTTCCAGAAGCGTCTTCAGGTAGTGCTCAATTTCGACGTTATAGTGTGTTCGGGACAGGCACAAACCGGCGGCGGCTTCGAGAGCGCTGCGCGTCGGCGCATTCAGTTTTCCGATCAGGGACTTAAGATTCACGCTCATGCGTAGCTCCTTGTGGCAAATAACTCAAAGTTTCAACGGCGTAACGACACCCTCCTAAATTTGGAGGATGCTGTCGTCGGGATCGCGCTGCATCGGTTCCGTGCAAGCCCAAGTCAGCCATCCCAGGCGCGGGGCCGTCTCTGCGCTGCCGCCAAGCTCACAGGAGGGAGTTTCCTCTTTTTTGAGGACGAGCTGCACCTCGCAATCGAGCTCGGTTCCCACAAAAAAGCGGACGAGCGAGCGAAGCGGCCGATATGCGGACCCATCGGGCAAAAAGTCGAGATATTGCGCCAGAGTCAGGGGGCCCAGGCGTATGCGTACGCCGGACTGCTGATCCCATACCTCATCTCCTATAACCGTTCCGACGCCCAGACGCTCGGAATCGGATCCGGCCTCACTCAAACAGCACTGTGTGTCCGTGTCGATCGGGTACCATCTCCCGACGAACTGTTCCACGGCGACGGGA
>CAZLHW010000280.1:657-5712 GCA_964559085.1 uncultured Acidobacteriota bacterium
AATAATCCATCAACAATGCGCGCAGCCCTGAAGCCGATCGGCAGTGCGCGGACAGAAGGCCGCTGCGGAACAATAAGGCTTCATCCGGCACTGCCTGGCGATGGGCCAGTCCGGCTGTGCCTAAACCGAGCAAATCCATAAGGTGCGGCGAAAGCGGATCCTGGTCGCCGCGTTCGTACCCAACCGTGAAATGGTGTTTTTCCCAAGCGCGGTAAAAAAGCGAAATGGCGCGATGATTAAAAATATCAAGGAAGGAGCGGAGCGCAAAATCGCGCGCGCGGATACGTTCCCGGAGCAGGGCTGTATAATAAAGCGGGAGCACGCCCTGGGGACCCGTCAGCCCCATGAAATGGACGTCCATGCGTGCCGGCGCGTTCTCGGGCCAATCCAGGCGCGCAATCTGTGCGGGGGGGAACGCGAGATCCGGGGCGGCGCCAAAGCGCACGGCTTCCCTTTCGGGATCGGAAAACCGACCGACCGGCGCGAGGTCGGGCAAAAGGCGCAGAAGCAGGCGGACCGCCTGAAAGAAGTCAAAGGAATGCGGATCTTCGCGCAGCGATGTTTCAAGAACCGACAGATCCTTTGTTTCTAAAGAAGGATTTTCGTTCCGGCTCTCGGGGGCCACAGGCGCACAACCTCCTTCCTCTGGCGCGTCGACACGCAAAGTTGGCTGATGCTGTTGAGCGTGACATAGAGTCCAAGAAAATGCTCCAGAACACTGGAGAACAAATAGACGCCGCCGCCGACAAAATTATCCTCGTCCAGAAGAATGTCGACGCGGGTGCCGCGGGCAAACGTTATGCCGTTCTCGGACAGGATGCGGGCGAAATGCGGGCGGCTCTTAAGCTCGAGAATGCCCTCGATCTGCTTCATGGAGTAAGGGGAATTTGTGAAATCATAGAGTTTCAGAATTTCCTGAAGCGCTTCCTTCCCTTCCGATACGAGGGAGAGGTAATTCAGGGAAAGGTGCGAAAGGAGCCGCCAGAGCGAGTTTCTTCCCGTCGGCGGACGAAGCGAGGGCGTGGGCTTTCGCAGCGCCACAACGGCCTGGACGGGCGCGGCGCTTTCGATCTCGAAATCGCCGCTTTCCATGCCGAAGGGCAACCGCGCGGGGAGATCCCGGTTGGTGCAGGTGAGTCGAACGGTAAGACTGTCCAGATCCGGCGCGGCGGGTCTCTGCTGCAAATCCACCAGCGAGAGAAACATTTCCGTGCCCTCATCATCGCGGCGAGCGGAAGCGCGGCGCGATGCAATCCAGAATGTTTGTCCCTGCCTGGAAGCCGTGCCGTGATGATAAGAGTAAAAGGGCTCAAAGCGGACCGGTTCCTGCGTGTCCGGCCGGACACTGACCACCTGGTCCACAGAAAAAATTTCCGTCGCATTCGGCCTGCGGACATCCGGAATAATAGGATATTCGAAACGCCTCTGGGTGAGGAGAATGGGCTCGGCGGTCTGTTCAAAAAGGTTGACGGCCGGCGCGCAGGACAACTGGAATGTTTTGGCGGAAATCCCGATTTCGAGCGCCTGGCGTCGTTCCGGGAAATCAAAGGGAGCAATCAGAAACAGAAGCTCCGCCTTCTGCTGGAATCCCTGGAGCGCGGTTTCCAATCCGGTCACGTCCAGAAAGAAAAATTTTTCAGGAAACGTGAAAAATTCATGCAGTAAGCGGTATCCCTCGAATGAGCGGCGTGGATGAGGCAGCAGCGACTCGTTCTCGCCGAAGCCGACCGGGCGCAACGCTTCCGGCGGCAGAATTACAGGATTTATGCGGGAGCCGGGCGACGGGTCGCGCACTACAATCTGAATCAGGCGGCTGCAGAGAAGCTCGTAAAGCGTATGGATCAGGCCGCTTTCTCCGTTCAGAAAGAGACGAAGCGGGTTGAGGGCCATTTTTTCAAAAGTAAGATCGCGCCAGCAACCCAGCTCCAGGCGGACCACAGCCGCCGCATCGGCGGATTTGACGGCCGGCCGCAGCCGATCGGGAGACTTCCATTCCGCGGCGACGACGCTCACGGGCCAGATATGGGTGTCGTAGCATGTGCGGAACTTGCAGGGAACGCCGGCGACGGGGCGCGAGGAAAGGACCGTACCGCGCTCGATCTTCATGCCCATGCCGATCTGCGCCTGAGCGGGATTCAGCCGGAAGTCCACAATAGTCATGGAGGGCACGGGGCGGATGAAATGCGGGTAGAGAATGCTGAGAAGCGCCTCCGTGATTTCGGGAAATTCGTCATCCAGCTTGAGATGAATCCGTGCCGCAAGAAAAGCGAACGCCTCCAGGAGCCGCTCCACATGCGGGTCTTCGCATTTGTCGGCTTCCAGATTGAGACGCGAGGCGATTTTGGGATACTGCTCGGCAAACTGCGCTCCCATGCGCCGCAGGAAACTGAGCTCGCGTTCATAATAAAGCAGAAGATCGTCGCGCACGCTAATCGCCCTTTATCTGATATTCTCCGCTGTTGAGTTGCAGTACGGTGTCGAAAAGAATTTGTTCCGGCGCCGGATCCATCTTCAGGAGCGCCTCGATTTGAAATCGGAGAATGCGAGGCCCGGCGCCTGAATTTTCAACAGCGCGCACGCGCGTGGCGGCGAGCCGCGGCTCGAAAATATCGATGGTCTGCTCGATAAGGCGCAGGAGCCGCTGGCGGTCGCGAGGCGAGTTCAGGGCCATCGACGTCACATCCGGCAATCCGTAGTTATATAGAGACCGGAAAAGCTCCTCGTAGGCTTCGGGCACTTCGTCGGGGTTCCTCCGCGTGTTCAGCAGCCATTCCAGATCGCGCCGCAGCGCAGCTTTCAATCGGCGCACCGATTGCGAGCGGTTTGCCGGCGGATCGGCGGCGGCGTCCGGATTCAGATCGATAAGGCGATCCAATACCGATGCGGTGACGGCCAGATCGGGATCCGGTCTCGGCATGGCCTATCTCCTGCAGGCCAAAGCCTGCAATGGATCCAGCCGGCAAATGCGGTCGTAGATCTTCTGTTTCAACTCAGGCGGCGCATCGGTATTTGCAAGACACTGGTATAAAAGACTGAAGGGCTGCGCGACAAAGGCTGGAGATTCCCACCCCTCCAGATTCCGGGCGTCTATTTCCGCCGTTATCTGCTCAAGAATCGGGAGCGCGATGTGCGCATAGCCCATGGAAATGCAAAGATGCGCCAACTGAAGCCGACGCTGGAAACGGCCGCGACCGCTCTTCTCGGCCGCCGCCTCGCGCATTAAGATCTCGATGGCCTCCTGTTGCCGTCCGGCGCCTGCGGCTTGCTGAGCGAGCGCATACGCATCGGGCCTTTGCGCTCCGTCCTCCTGCGGCGGGGCGCTTTCCTGATCCGGAGAAGAAACGGCAGGAACGGGCGCTGCCGAAGCCGGAGACGCGGGAGCAATCTCGTCCAGCCAGGACTGGGTTTCGGTATTTGCAGCCGGCGTATCGTCGAGAAGAGACGCCTGCCGAAGCGCGGGATAATCCGCAAGCAGAGCGTTGACCTCGGAACGTACAGCCGCTTGTACCTGGTAATAGCCGAGCTCATAGGCCGCGCGGTAGACATAGCGCTGCAGATCCAGCCATCCCCGCCCGCACGGAAGCCCCATTGCGGTCTCCGCGATTTCGATCACCTGCGCCCAGTCCCCCTCGTTTGCCGCTTTTTTCAGGGATTGCCGGATTTCAGTTGCCGGAGCTTCCAGCAGATTTGGATCAAGTTCGGATCCCGCGCTGCGCAATTCCCCGAAGCGCAAGCCTCGCAAAAGCAAATACGGGGCGGCGCTGTAGGGATCCTCTTTCCGCAAATAGGCCGCGATGGCGACGACGCGCCGGAAAGCATCCTCTTTATCCACAGGCTCCGGGGCCGGCGGAGCGCCGGCGGGGCGCGTCTTCTTCCGCACAACGGGCATCGGCCCGGTTTCCTCTGAATACCCGGCTTCGCCGGAGGGCTTGCTTTCCAAGGACTCTGCTTCGCCCGCAGGCTCTTCAATCGGCTCCGGCGCCTCGTCGGGCTCTGTTTCGCGCTTTTTCTGCAGCAGCCCGTGAACGGTATGGCGTATTTCCTCGATCGTCGTCTGCATGGGACCGAACGAAGGCGCGTCATCGCCGAACTTCGTCCCGCAGAGTTCCGACAGGGAACCAAGGGTTTCAAGAATGCCGTCGAGCGTTTCTTCCAGGCCGGCATAGAAGGATTTGGGAGAGCTGTTGAAGGCTGCATCCCAGTCTTCCATCGTTTTTTTGCCTTCGGCAATCGCCGCCTCCCGGGCCTCCAGCTTTGCGGAATCGTCCGCCGCGTCCGCTTCATACCCGATGGCGCGCGCTTCCTTGAACTGGTACCAGTTGATGCCCGATTTGGTGAGAGGAAGCATGCGCAGAGTCGCGTCCATCCTGGATCCCAGCCAATCGAGCGGAGCGGCTCGAAGCTCGAGATCGCCGTCCTCAATTTCGGGGTAGAGTCCGTCCCAGTATTTTTCAATAAGGCCCTTGATCAAGTCCAGGCCGGCCTTGAGACCCGAAAAGGATTCCGTTTTGATCAGCGCTTCCGTTATCCAGACGGCAAGCTGAAGGTCTTTGCTCTTAGTCGCCAGCGCTTCGCCGGCAAGTTTCAGGACAAGGGGATAATCGGCGGTTTTTCGCTCGCGCTGCCACTCTCCCTGAGGGGCGTCATCGTCTTCGCGCCGTGCTTCTTTGATTTTGTCGTAAACTGCGGCATAGCGGAGATTTTCGCCGCAAGGATTTTCACCGGGAACCGGATTAAGCAGATCGTCTCGAAGCGGCATCAGAATAGAAAAGAGCCTTTTATTCCCCGGCGGCCTCTGAGGCGACGGGGAACTCCAGCGTTCTTACCTCCAGAATAGGAAATTCCTCACCATCAACCAGCAGAAGTTTCTGTCCTGCCGGCACCACGTGCCCGTCCGTTTCCTCCCATATCGTTTGCCGCCCAAGCCGAACCATCGCGTCGGCATTGCGGTATGCGGACGGCGTCAAAGCGGGGACCAGGACTTCGCCCAGATCAAGAGCGCCGCATTGAGGTCCGGTCTTGAGAATCGCGGGAATCCAGATCAGGTCGCGCACG
>CAZLHW010000281.1:0-1241 GCA_964559085.1 uncultured Acidobacteriota bacterium
ACAGGTTGTACTGAACGTGAGAGTCCCTTAAGGTGAAACTCAGCCTCGCCTTCGGCAACTGTCCAACTATTTTCTTGTAGCCTTCCGCGGCCAACAGCGACTTGGCGTCGGGCGACTTTACGACGAGCTGTTCGGCGCCCTGATCGCCCAGGGCCTCGTTGGACCCCAGAACGAGGTGGTCGCTCACGATCGACCAACTCGGGGAGAGGCCCGCGATAGCCAGCGGTGCGATCGTCCAGACGTGCACGGTCCGGCCGTCGTCCCGCGTGACCGAACCGATCTGAAGCATACCCTGGGAGTGCCCGACCGCAAATTCGCCCAGAGCGACCATGGCCTTCTCGAACGCTGCGGCGTTCTGGAGCTTCGCCAAAAGGACAAAACCGCCCAACGGGGCTTCAGGCACTGCGCCCATAGGCACCCCATAGGACACCATCGGTCCGGCCAGGGCATCCAGCAGATCGCCGCGGATTCGCAGGCTCAACTCGGACTCGATGGCGGAGATCATCTCCTGCATCTGACCATAGTCGCTCTCCGGCATCACTCCCTTGAGAGTGCTCATGATGATGTCGTACAAGGCGGCGACATCCCAGTTCGAGACGCTGGCGGTGACCGCCCTCGCATCCACGGCGCGAAGCCAACCCAGATCAACCGGCTTGAGAGTGCCGAACACGCCGCCGCTGGCCTTGGGCATTTCGAGCACGCTGTGAGCGACGACCTCCGTCCCGGCGAAACCCACCCGCGCCGTCAGCGTCCGCAGAGTGTTCAGGCCAAGACCCTTCATCGCCTTCGTGAACATCCCTGCCTCCTCATCGCCCTCCTTTTCCCGCACGACCTCTTCGATCAAACGGCTGATTCTCTGATAGTCACTGTGCACGATCAGAGCATCACCGGCGGCGGGCAATCGACCCAAGTAGGCTGGCACCGACGCCTTCGGCTTCGAGACGGTCTTTGCAACCACCTTTTCGGCGTCGTTGACCGCGATGAGGAAATGGTTGCCGATCCAACCCCAGTACAGCGGAACTTTGTCGTTGCTCTCGAACTGGCGGAGCTTGAGAGAACCGACGTCGACATCGGAAATTTTTTCGCCGGTCCTGTGCTCGAGCTTGCTCACGGCGGCAACGAACTCATCTTTGCGGTCCCCCGCATCGAGAATCGCGAAACCGCCGATGTGCGGCCCGTTCGTGACCGCAACCTGAAAAACGACCAGCAGAATCGGCCGACTTATCGCCATGCGAACATAG